>CAJWZG010000079.1 GCA_913049565.1 uncultured Gammaproteobacteria bacterium | reverse complement strand
CCGCCAAGCATTTTCGCCCTTGCGTCCGCATCATTCCCAAACATTGGGGTATCGATCACACCGGGACTCACCACATTGATGCGCTTTGGGGCAAGTTCGCCGGTAACAGCACGAACAAACTGTTCAACTGCACCGCCCACAGAAGCGATAGCCGCCTGTCCCGGCTTAGCACGTCTGGCTGGCGCGCCTGACACCAGTACGATATTGCCGTTATCGCTCAAATGTTCTGCTCCCAGACGAACTACATTGGTATAACCCCACAGCTTGTCGAAAGAAGCGCGATAGCCCGCGAGGTCCATTTGTAAAAAGGGCCCTGCTGCTCGCTCACCGCCTGTGGCTGCAGAGATCAACACATCAAACGGTGCTTGAGAAGCGAACAAATTCGCTAAGGCGTCTTCATCGCGAACATCGCACGAGACAAGTTCAACCCCTGGGAGATCGCCGGCTTTTTCTGGATTACGGCTGATTGCAACCACGGAAGCTCCTTCCGCCTGCAGCATTGCTATGGTGGCTAGACCAATGCCCGATGTGCCGCCAAAGACCAGTACTTTTTTTCCCTGCAAGATCATCGTCTCTCTCTTTTGCTTTGCTAAAGTGAGTGTATTGGAGCAAAGCATTCAAGCAATGTCATCTAATAAGGGGCTTTGAAATTCTGAGTTTCGCAGCAATTTTCGGTATCATTCTGTCGACCACCTTGAGATTTGAACGTGTACCCAGAGCGCCCACTACCTGAAGCATTGCAACGAATCGGCAGCCGTCGCTCGGTAAAAGCACTCGATCTGCAAGAACCCGGCCCCGATAAGGAGTCGCTGCAGCAGATTATCGAAACGGGGTTAAGGGTGCCTGACCACGGCAAGCTGGGTCCCTGGCGGCTGGTGCTTTTTGTCGGAGAGCAGCGACAGAGTTTCGGTAATGTTTTGGCTGAGCGTTGGCGCGTCTTGCACCCAGAAGCGACGGACCCGCAGCTTAACTTTGAGAAAAACCGTTTTTTGCGCGCGCCCATCGTGGTCGCCGTGGTCAGTAAACGACAGCCTCAGCATAAAATTCCCGAATGGGAGCAAATTTTGTCGGCAGGCGCCGTCTGCCAAAATATTCTAACTGCCAGCAGCCTTGCCGGTTTTGCTGCCCAATGGTTGACCGAATGGTATACCTACGACGAGCACATACAGTCATTGTTTGACTTGGGCGAGCATGAGGATATCGCCGGTTTCATCTACATAGGCAGCGCAAACGACAAACCCGATGAACGAATTCGGCCGGACAGCGCATCTCGAATACAATACTGGGTACGCTAGCGTGCACCCGTTAACACAAAGACAAAAAGGGGAAATCATGGAAGACGTAGTAATCATTGACGCAGCACGATCAGCGGTAGGACGCAAAGGAGGCAGCATTGGCGGTGCTCATCCTGCCGATATGTTGGGTCAGGTCATGATGCAATTGCTCGCTCGAAACGAGCTGGAGTCTGCTCATGTAGACCAAGTGGTGGGGGGCTGTGTTAACAAACTCGCCTCCCAAGGCATGAATATTACACGCACCGCTTGGCTCGCCAACGGCGGCGCTATAGAAACCCCATGTATTACCATCGATTCTCAATGCGGATCGTCTCAGCAATCGACCACACTTGCGCACAATATCATCAGCTCCGGCGCTGCCGATGTTGTTATGGCTTGTGGGGTTGAAAATATGACCCGAGTACCGATTGGTAGCGACTCGATCCCCGCGAACAAAAAGATGGGGAAACCTGTAGGCCGCAGCTACTTCGAACAGAGAGAGTTTACAAGTCAGTTTGAGGCTGCCGAACGGCTCGCAGAAAAGTACCAGTTGACCCGTAACGACACAGACAACTTCGGCCTGCAATCACAGATACGCGCTAAGACTGCCATCGAGAACGGGTACTTTGATTCGCAAATCATTCCTATCGAAGCCCCGGAGATGGATGAAGCATTTGAACGCACCGAAAACATGCTGAGTGTTACCAAAGATGAAGTCCCCAGGGAAACCAGTCTCGATGCGCTCTCAGGCCTTAAAAGCGTCGCCCGCGAGAATGGCGTTCATACGGCCGGTACCTCTTCGCAGATAGCAGACGGTGCAGCGGCAGTCCTGATGATGAGCGCCACCAAGGCCGCTGAGCTGGGTCTGAAACCGGTTGCGATCATTCGCGCATCCGCGCTGGTGGGGTGCGATCCGGTAATGATGCTAGAGGGCCCTATTCCAGCCACCGAGAAAATGCTTACGCAGACCGACTTGAGCATTAGCGATATCGACGTTTTCGAAGTTAATGAAGCGTTTGCGTCCGTGGTTTTAGCCTGGGCTAAAACCGTCGGCGCAGATATGGCGAAAGTAAACCCCAACGGTGGTGCAATCGCCCTGGGACACCCACTGGGTGCCACAGGATGCATTCTAGTCACCAAGGCAGTGCACGAGCTTCAACGCACCGAGGGGCGCTACGGTTTGATCAGTATGTGCTGCGGCGGCGGTTTAGGCACTGGTACGCTAATCGAACGGGTTGCGTAAGCAGGCCGTCGCGATCAGCCGGCGCCCTTCGCTATGATCTTAGTGAAGGCGCCACTCGGTCCATAGGTGGTAGCCTTGGAGAAAAAGCCGGTGGCCTGCAGCACGACTTCCACCTCGCCTGCCCCACGATTCTCCCAGTACCATCCATGCACTCCGTTGAATGGGGCCACAAAACTGCCGCGCTGGCTGTCCCCCCGGTTTAGCTCAAAGGTCACCGATTGCTCAGGGTCTGCATTAATCTCGCTGTGCATTTCAAAGATAACATCCGCAGCCAGGTCAGACTCAGCGTACCAATCGAACACCATACTTTGCCCTTCGCTCAACGTGTACTTGTACTCTACCGATTCAAAAGGAGCGAGCCAAAAGCTGGCGCGATCCTGATATACCCCAGCGTCCAGAGTTGTCAGCGCACCCACCTGATAACCCGACATTCCCTTGATACCCATGACCTCGCCCAATCCTGTCGGGTCTATGTCATATTCGGCAGGCAGTACAAAAAGCACCATTGCCAATCCAGCGGCAGCAACCGCACCAAGTGAGAGAGACCATAAAGACCGGGGTTGCTGACTACTCGAATTCATCTTGTTCCATGTATTTGTTGTGGCATGCGCGACAAACGTTATACACCGCGCCCCCTGCGGCAAACAGCGCATCGGCGTCTTTCGCCTCGGCAGCAGATTTTGCCAAAAGTGCTGCCCTAGTTAAGCCCTGTGCATACTCATTCCAATCTGTCTCGCCATTTGCAAGGCCGGGCATCATAAGCAAGTTCCCACCCTCAGCCACCACCGTGGCAGCGTGCACTACTGCAAGCCAACCCTCATCGGTCGTGGGCTGCAAATCCACTTCCCCTTCTTCGGTAATAATGGCGCCAGCGGAGCGCCAAATCAGGTCCGAGGCAGGTTCTAGATACTCGGTCATAAACTGATACTGATTGCCCGTCGGTGCGTAAGGTGTCGTTTCCGTCTTATCGGAGCAGGCACCGAGTAACAGAAGAGCTATAACCATTGCCCCACCTTGTTTGATCGGCATCATCGTACTCTTTCCCTGTATTGAATTTGTCTCACAGCGTCCGCTTCAGCCACCAACGGAACAGATTGGCTACGGTCGGCGTCATACGACTGCGATTGTACGCGTCGCCCAAGCGCTTGAGGTATTCGCTTCTTGTTGGATAACTAAAGATCGTTTTTTGTGCGGCAGCCAAACCCAACCCGTTACTCATCATAAGGCAAATTGGAGCCAGCAGTTCACCAGCGTCGTGGCCAATAATTGTGGCGCCAAGAATTTTATCTGAGCCTTGCTGGGTGTAGACCTCGGCATGCTGTATCGGCCACGACTTTACATTAGGGTCCGCTCGCGAACGATCTAGCTCACCCAGATCAAACTCGAAACGATCAAAGGCAATACTGGCTTTGTCTAAACTGGCGGGAGTCTCTCCCACGCTGGCCACCTCTGGGTCGGTATAGGTGCAGTGCGGTACGATTAAGCCGTCAACCTTGGCCGTAGGTGCAAACAACGCGTTTTGTATCAAGACACGAGCTTGCGCATCAGCATGGTGGGTGAATTGAAGGCGCGCCGTGCAATCGCCCGCTGCAAAAATACGCTTGTTACTGCTTTGCAGCTTGCGATTAGTCTCTACAAACCCGTGCGAATCAATGGCAACCCCCGCGGCTTGCAAATTGAGTTGATCCGTATTCGGCTTTCTCCCTAGAGCCACCAAAATGCGCTCTGAGCGTACATGCTGTTCGCCGAATACGACGGTATCTTGGCCTGTGATTTCTTTGACTCTCTGCCCTAGGTATAGATCTACACCAGCAGCAGTCAAAGCGAGCTCTACAGCCTGACTTGCCAACGGCGTTTCGTTGGGCAAAACGCGCTGCGCCATCTCAAACAATGACACCTTGACGCCAAGCTTCGAAAACGCCAACGCCAACTCACAACCGATCGCTCCCGCCCCCAAAATCGCCAGCGACTCTGGCGGCTCTATTAAATCGAACACGGTCTCGTTGGTAAGCGGTTGCGCCTCACGTAAACCGGGTATCGGCGGCACACTCGCACTGGCGCCTGTACAAAGCGCAATGCGACGCGTTTTAAGCGTCACCTCACCAACACAGATATCGCCTCGTTGATCGAAGGCGGCATTTCCCAGAAACACGTCAACACCGGCTTCGGTGTAGCGCTCGACGGAATCATGCGGAGCAATACCGGCGCGCACTTCCCGAAGCCAAGCAAAGGCCTCCTGAAAATCCGCTTGAGAGCGCTTGCTGAAGGCGAGCAACGATTTAGAGGGCATGCAGCCTACATTGAGGCAGTCGCCGCCCATGCGGTTACGTTCAACAAGCGCAACCTTGGCACCCAGACCCGCAGCACCGATCGCGCTGATTAAGCCTGCAGGCCCCGCGCCGACAACGACTAGGTGATACTTGGATTGAGGTTCTGGATTTTGATAATTATCCGGGCTGAGCAGGCTCCACGATTTATTATCAAAATCATCACCAGGGTAGCGTTCGATACTCATGAGGGCGCCTTTGCGTTTGTATCACCGGAGTCTTGCAGCTGTTGGTCTAGCGCACCGCTGGCGAATCGAGTAATCAATATGGTTAAAATGAGAGTTGCGGCCAAGCCAAGGTACAGCAAGATATTGCCCACGGGTGATTCGGCGAGTTCACCACTCAAGAGTGTTGTAAGGTTTTGCGCGATGGATCCTAGATAAACATACAGCAACGTACCCGGGATCATGCCAAGCCAAGAGACAAGTACATAGATTTTGAGCGGCACCTGGGTCAAGCCAAGGGCGTAGTTCAGCAGACTAAAGGGGAACGCTGGAGATAGCCGGGTTAGCAGGACGACAATCGCCCCGCGTTCACCTACCGCGCGATCTAGCGCCGAGAAGCGTGGCATGGCGCTCAATTTTCCGGAGACCCAATCCCGCGCGAAAAAGCGCCCAACCAAAAAAGCGCAGGTTGCACCGACAGTGCTCGCGAAAGACACAATCACAAAACCGTAGCCCAATCCAAACAGATACCCGGCACCTAGTGTGAGCAGACTACCCGGCAACATCAGTACAACCGCGAAAACATAAAAAATAATAAAAACAGCCCAAGCAATAGTTAGATTGGCCTGTACCCAGGAAAAAAATGCCGTAAGCCACTCGACAATCGGCAGCACAAAGGCCGCCGCCACGAGCACCACTAGTACAAGAGCGAACAAGACGGGCTTAGACACTAAACCTGCTCCGCTGTTTTGCGCAGAGCGAATTTTTGCACTTTACCCGTTGAAGTTTTTGGCAGTTCGGTGAACAACACATATTTGGGCACCTTGAATCGAGCCAGATTATCTCGGCAATAGTTCAACACCTCCTGCGTACTGAGATTCTCGCCAGCTTTCAGCGTAACGAAAGCACACGGCGTTTCACCCCACTTCTCATCACTCTTCGCCACCACTGCGGCTTCCATGATAGCCGGATGCTTGAACAACAAATCTTCGATTTCAATGCTGGATATATTTTCGCCTCCGGAAATGATGATGTCCTTGGAGCGATCTTTGATTTGTATGTACCCGTCCTCGGACCATACCGCCAAGTCGCCAGAATGAAACCACCCACCAGCGAAAGATTCCTCGGTGGCTTGAGGATTCTTCAAGTAACCCTTCATGACATTGTTGCCGCGCATCATCACTTCGCCGATTGTCCTACCGTCTTGAGGAACAGGCTCGAGAGTCTGCGGATCAGCGACCATGAGACCTTCTAGCATTTGCCCGCCTACACCCTGTCGAGCTTTCAAGCTCGATTGTGCAGCTGAATCAAGAACACCCCACAAATCATCGCGCCACGCACACAGTGTGACCGGTCCGTAAGTTTCCGTTAGCCCGTACACATGGGTCACATCCACCCCCTGCTCTTGCATACCTTGAATAATTGCCGCCGGTGGCGCAGCACCAGCCGTCATCGTTTTGATGGGTTTTGTCACCATTTGCTTCAGCGCAACAGGGGCATTAAGCAGCGTATTCAATACTACCGGCGCCCCGCAAAAATGAGTTACGCCAAAACGTCCAATAGCCTCATAAACCGCGTCTTCCCTTACTTGTCGTAGGCAAATTGACGTGCCAGCGTTGACCGCCAGCGTCCATGGAAAACACCAGCCGTTGCAATGAAACATAGGCAGAGTCCAGAGATACACCGGATGCTCGCCCATATCCCAAGTCAAAGCATTGGAGACTGCATTTAGATAGGCTCCTCGATGGTGATAGACAACACCTTTGGGATTACCTGTCGTTCCAGACGTGTAGTTGAGCGCTATTGCATCCCATTCATCGGCTGGTAAGTAGGCTGCCGCATCCCATGCCTTCAGGGGTTCCATCATCATAGGGCATTGATTCACCAAGTCCTCATAGCTCTCACTACCCAGCAGCTGACCGTCAGAGTAAGTCAGGTCATCTATATGAATCACCTCAAGTCGATGTGACATTTGCTCAAGCGCCTGTTCAACCACTGGCCCGAACTCTTTGTCCACCAACACCATTTTGGCTTCGCCATGCTCGAGAATGAACGCGATAGTCGCCGCATCCAACCGAATGTTAATGGCATTAAGCACGGCACCTGCCATAGGGACGGCGTAGTGGGCCTCGAACATTTCCGGAATATTGGCACACACTATTGCAACGGTGTCGCCACTGCCGACACCCCTGGCGTTTAACGCCGCCGCCACATTGACGCTGCGATCAAATACCTCTCTCCAAGTCAGCGTGCGTTCGCCATAACATACCGCCGCTTTGTCGCCGTAGACCATCGCCGCTCTGCGTAGCATGGAAATTGGCGATAACGGCACAAAGTTCGCTGCATTGGCATCAAGGTCTTGGTCGTAAATACTCATAACATGGATTCCAGGTCGGCTTAAAATTCACGGTTTGGTAGCTGGATTTTTTGCGCTGCGAGGGCAGCGAACGCAACTGAGTCCATAGTAATGGCTTTGCGCGCTTGCAGATCCATACGCAAGGCGACTGCTTGAGCATTCACACAGCACTTACCCGTGCGTTGGTTATAGATCAGGTGAGCAAACGATTGAACTTTTGTGCCAACCGCGACAATGCCAGAGACAATAGTGAATGCCTCACCTACAGACAAAATTCCATCATAGGTACGTCTGAACTCAACCACCGCACCACCCTCTGCTTCGTTCGCCTGACTCTCGGGAAAAACCGCCCCCCATAAATGCGGCATAGAGTCGGAGATTCTCCCCATACAGAAATGGGGTAACAACTGTCCCTGGGCACTGCATTCATCGGCGTCGATAACGCCAGCACCAATCGTGCGAAAACCAAGCGACAGCGCCTGGTCGAGGGTCAACTCATGCAAGTTCAGATTCTGCTGTATGCCTCGAGGCCATGCATGAGAAAAGTCATCTGGCGCAATGACATCTGCCTCTATTTCTTGCAAGTGAGCGGCTATGCTTGCGTCAGCAAACGTGAACAGCATAGAGCAAGCGACCACACCGCTGACTTCGTTACGCAGCTCCACCAGAACTTGAAACTCATCGCCCGCCACAGCACCAAAGTATCCACCCAGGGGTGCCGCGATCCGCGACTCTGCCTGGAACCGAATATGCTGGCGCTGGATCTTTGCCGGCAATAGCGGCACATCGGCGGTTTCAATACAGCCATTGATCAATAGGCCGGATAAAAGCGTTTGATAAAGTTTGTGCTCGCAAAAGCGCACGTTGAGGTGATCATTCTCATCACATTCCCAACGGTTGACGCTGCCTCGATAGGTCAGCTGCATAAAAAATCCTTAAGTAAGGTCAGACAGTAATCACTTCGGGCCCAGTCAATCGAGTGCAGACCCTGCTAAAGCCCGGTCACAAGAATAATAAAGACTGCGGGAACAACGACAAAGCGCATCAGGCGAGACCACACCAAGAACCCTATAGGGTTTGCGAAGTTCAGCTCGCTTTTGCTGATGCTCGGGGACAAACGCCATGCCACAAAGGTGGCTATAAGCAGCCCACCCACAGGCAACATCACCTGATTGGGCAAATATTCTATCCAGTAGTCTAAAGATTGCCCGGCGAAACTCACTGAGCTCCAAGTGCTAAACGTCAGGGCACTGATTACAGAGAAAGGAAACAGCGTACCGAAAGTTGCCAGCGTTGCGCGTCGACGCGATAGTTGCCAACGCTCGGCGACATAGCCGGTCACCGGCTCAGAAAGCCCAACAATCGATGTGATGGCCGCGACACAAAGCAACAAGAAAAACACGGCGCCAACGATGGCGCCACCGTCCATGCGCGCAAATGCCACTGGCAGGGTTTGAAAAATTAACCCTGTACCCGCGCCAACATCCAAGCCGTTGTGAAACACCATGGGAAAAATCACTAGACCCGCGAGCAGGGCCACAGCCGTATCCGCAGCGACAATAATCATGGCCGATTGCGCAATCGAGATATCTTTAGGTAAGTAGGCCCCAAACATCATCATGCCCGCCATGGCGACACCGATTGAAAAGAAAGCCTGGGAAAGCGCTGCCAGAAACGTTGAGCCATCAACCTTAGCAAAGTCGGGTGTAAACAAATAACGCAGAGCTTCGGGCATACCGCCAGTGAAGACGTTAAAAAACATCAGCAAGAGCAACAAACCAAACAACATGGGCATCAATATCTTGACCGCTCGCTCAATACCTTGCTGTACGCCAGCAGCGATGATGACCCCGGCGGTTACCAGCGCCACGGCTCCCCAAAAAATCAACGTCTGCGGAGCTGCCAAAAGCTCATTAAAGCTGGACTGTGCCTGCTGCGCAGACGGCGTCAACATGTCTCCACTGAGCGATAAAAAGAAATAATAAAGTACCCAACCTGCAACGACAGCGTAGGAGGTCAAGATACCGAAGGCCGTTAAAATAGTGAGATTACCCACCCAAGACCAACCTTCATTAAGTCCTGACTCCTGCGCCACTGCAGCAATCGTTGATTTGTTCGTGTCCTGACTGGGACAATCGATGACGCGCGGGTCGACCGAGGTCTGAACTGCGGTGAGAATGTCTCTGCCTGCAAGATCAATTGCAGTTGCATTCTCCCATTCGAGATCGATCTTGGCCTTGTCCGCAGCGATCATCGCCTGGACGACACGCGGCACTTTTCCTCCGGCCAGATAGTGAGCCTCGAGCTGATTTGTGGTCAGTTCAATGCCGGCCTTCTTCGCCGTAATTCGGTTGATCACCACCACGTTGGGGCTGACTTTGCGGAGTTTCATGCCGATCAGGCTGGTAAACGAAACAGAGGCGTTGGAAAGCAGTGCCTGCAGCCAAAGCGAAAAGAAACTCATCATGATGCCCGCGACTATGAGCAGGAAGAATCCGCCGACGCCGATGATCACCCATTGAATTGCAGTGAGTCCGATGATTGGGGAGATCGAGAAGTCGGTCATTGTCTTGCACCTTTATTTAGGCAATCGTCATGCTGTCGGGGGGATTCCCCTGATTCTAGCAGAGGTCGTCCATCTATGAAGAACCCTAAGAACTCTCGGAAGGGTCTATTTCACGAACTTTGAGTTGATTGTCGTAGGCGTCCACCACCAGCACGTTTCGGTTTGACTCAATCATGTCCCCTTCGGCGATCGCATCTATCCGCTGTCCATCGATCATGATGAAACCGACCGGCCGAAGGAGTGAATCCGTGACACCGGTCTGGCCGATGTGGCTCTTGATCGAGGTCAATCTTTCAACACGCACCCGTTCCGCATCGGGGTTCGGTGTGTTCTCATCGATCCCTTCATTCTCCGCTCCAAGTATCCAGTGCCGTCCGACAGAGGAGTTTTTCCAAAGCCGGACGCCCCAGTACAGACCCATCGGAGTGAGAAGGACATACCCGATCATGACGGCGAATCCCAGCATGTCGTTGAACATGAAAGTCGTCACGATCGACCCTATGGCGCAGCTGGCCGCCAGGATTGCAAGAATCC
>CAJWZG010000078.1 GCA_913049565.1 uncultured Gammaproteobacteria bacterium | reverse complement strand
CTGCTTAGCCTGAAGGATAGTGATAGCGCTCTGCAACTGGCCGGCCAATTAGGCCTCTCGACCTGCTAAGGGGACTTAACGCGCTTTAGAGCGTCTGTTGCCTCTTTGTCGGCAAGGCATCAACCTACCTTTTTGACTGCCACCCGAGGCGCAGATGCTCATGAAATACAATTTTCTCTTACTTCGCTTGTTGCTTTTGAGCACGATACTAAGCCCGCGGGCGTTCGGGTTAGCGGCACCGGTCGATGACAGGCCCACAACGGCGATGGCCAAAGACGGCTCAGGGCATTTTATTCGCTGGCGCGAACATATTATTGATGACTCCGTCGTCGGCGGCACTAAGCTGAGCGGAAGTGATGGTCTGGCCATGGCGGATCTCGACCTAGACGGGAATATCGACATTGTTTCGGTGCACGAATCAGACACGGTATATGACGGTAAAGCGACAGGTCATATCCGTATTGCTTGGGGCACACCCGATCCATCCGTGTGGAAGCTGAGCACTCTGGCTTCTGGCAGTGACGCCGCTGCTGCCGAAGATGTAAGCCTCGCTGACGTAAATCAGGATGGTTATCCAGATATCGTCGTTGCCTGCGAGCTTGCCCATCTCATCTACTTCGAAAACCCTGGGTCTCAGGCGCGAACCATGTCATGGCCCAGCGTTATTCCCATGATCACGAGAAACCGAGGCTCCTTTATCCGCGTTTTCTTTGCCGATATTGACGGTGATGGGCGGCCCGAGGTTATCGCTGCCAACAAAGGGGAGCAAAATCCCGACCCCGCAAGCCCCGCGCATAGCAATGTTTCCCTTTTCTATCTGCCACGCGATGCGCTTCGAGGAGATCTGTGGCGCGAGCAGGTTTTGACCCAGGTACGCATACCGATCAATTCCCAGCCCGTTGATTTAGATCAAGATGGGGATCTCGATATCGTCGCCGGTTCACGTGGCGAAGCAAGAATCCTCTGGCTCGAAAATTTGGGCCGTGGAGCCTTTGCCGAGCACTCAATCACTACCGACAATCAGCCACGGAAAACCTCCCTAACAGGTTTCAACATGGCCTTTGCCGACCTCAATGGCGATGAGCGGTTGGACATTATCAGCACCGCGTGGCCCAACCACCTCCTTTGGTTGGCAGCGCCGAGCGAGCCAGATATGCCTTGGCAGACCTATCTCCTCGGAACATTGACGCCTGACCAACTGGTCTCAGTGTCTTTAGCCGACATAGATGGTGATGGCGACTTGGATGCCTTCACGGGCAGCTACAGCCGCGGCTTACGAGACCGCGACGACCCTTCCATCACCGTCAACCAACCGCTTGGGCGCATCGCTTGGTTCGAAAATCCGGGTATAAACGGAGCAGCAAAAGAATGGATTCGGCACGAAGTGTCTCGACGCAAACGCGGCATGTACGACAAGTGGATCGCTCGCGATATGGACACAGACGGCGATATCGACTTCGTCGGTACGCGAGGTAACAGCGAACCATTCGACGGTGTTATTTGGTTAGAGCAGTTACGCTCGCGAGATGCAAAACCCAATCTAAGAGGAGCTCGCGAACGGGACAGTCAAAGGATGGCGCTGCCTCAGTAATCGGCCGCTATCGCAACAGATTTAATGTCGACCTGAGCAATTCATTTGTGTTCGTTAAAACGAAACTCGCCATCTGCTGCATCATTTGTTCTTTGGCCAATAGCGCACTTTCCAAAGCGTAGTCGGCCTCCATGAGACGACCTCTGGCGCCCTCCATTTGCAGCGATCGATCGAGTAGTCGTTCCATACGAAAGTCTACTGTTCGCGATACAGCACTAACATCGGCCTGTGTATCAGCTGAGTAAGTTAATGCTTGATCCAAAATTTTCAGTGCTGTGTTTGCCCCAGCGGCACTTCTTACGTCAATGGTATTGACACTCTCAAGCTCGGCGACGATCGGGTTGGAGTCAATTTCGATTCGGTTACCTACCATTTGCACGCCGTAAGACCGACCCACATCTTCTTCGAAGCCATAAAGACGGTCGAACAGCTTCGTAAGCTCTGCTTGGTCGAGGTTTTGATTTTTCTTTGTAACAACGACTTCGTCGATCCGCAGCGCGGCATCGGCCTCCACCAATTGCTCACTTGCGTCGACGACCACGTTATCGATATATAAGTTTGCTCCGGCCGCTTGACCGCCGCTGGCATCCCACGTCCCGGCAACAAAGACAAATTTATAGCTTCCGGCCTTGCTAACCGTTTGCTGAACTGTAGCCCAATTTGTACTCGCACTACCCGTAGCCCCGGTTTGGTTAAGTAATTCTTGTACTTCGCCGGTATTTTCATCCACTAGATATCCGATGACATCGTAAGCATCTGAACCCCCTGTTGCTTGCCAGTCGAAGCTCACACTATCTCCGGGCTTAAGCGCGACCGAATCATTACTGACAAGGTAGGGTCCATGCAGGATTCCGTAGCTCGGTACGGTTACCCCCGAGGATTGCAACTGCACAGACAAACCTGACCCATCAGGGCTGTTATTGGCTAATCGCGCCGAGTACGAAGCACGCGAGGGTGCAGCGCCATCGTGTGGCGCAGCGCCTGCTACATTCGCAGGAAACTGCGTGTCGTTCGGTGTGGGCTGGCCAGCTACGTTGTCCAATCCTGCGAGGCGCACTTGTTGAGTGAACGTTTGCCAGCCGGGTATAGATGTATCCCCTTGGCTGCCATTTTCAAACGTGCCGTTTTGGAAAGTCACTTCTTTATCGCTGCGTACGCCGCTGACGAAGACGACGCGATAGTCGCCCGCGGTTTCTATGGTTTTGCTCACCGTTTCCCAGCTACTCGAGTTCGAGCCTTGGCCGGTCTGGTTGAGCAAAATTTCGCTGTATCCAGTCGATTCGTCCACGATGTACGCCATCACATCATAGTCACCTGCTCCAGCCACACCCCGCCAATCGAATGACAGAACATCGCCCACCTCTAGGGGATAGCTTTCAGCGCTGCGTATGGCGGGGCCATGAACGATGCCAACATTTGGCATCGTGATTGGTCCACTTTTCAACTCTAGCGAATTCCCACCGGTAGTTTTGGCATCGGCTACTTCTTGGAAGGAAAAAGCAACGCTGCCCTCTGGGTATGCGGCGTCCTGTTCAGCCGAGAGATTGCCGTTGGCAAAAGCCGGTATGACGAGGTCTTCCGGCACCGTGTGATTACCAATACGAGAGGAACCGTCGAGTACGATGCGCTGTTCAATTTGGTTCCAACTGCTAAAAGGATCGCTCCCCTCGCCGCTTGGCAGTGCTGAGTCGATTGCAAAGGCAAGCTGCAGATCTAGCGAGCCCGCGCCCAAACTCGAGGTCGTGGCATCCATTACAGCAACAACATCCGCACTCTCACCGCTGCCCCGGTAGAGCTTACCCTCGACCAGCGATAGCGCTCCTCGCTCGTAGTTTATTTGTGAATCTTGTTTTATCGGGCGGAGCTGATCGTCAGAAAAGTGCCCGGTCGCCGATTGGTTATATACCGAGAACACTTCGCTTGAGACCAGTTCAACGGTTCCACTGACGACCGCGGTATCTGTCGTATTGGCCAGACCCAGAGCGACGGCTGCACCAACTCTCGATGACGGCTGAGCATTCTGCGTTAACTTCTGAACTCGAAGGGTATCGTAACCGGCTTCACGTCTTCCGTTCTCTATTACTATATCTGCGCCTGACCGTGCCACAAGGGTGATTTCGCCTAGTTCCTCAATAGCCTGTACACCGGATTGACCGGATATTTTATTGATAGCTTCCACGGCTGCTCTGACATCACCCGAACCGATAGTAAAATTGCCGGTCCGGATGCCGTTAATACCAAGACTATAAACTTGTGGTGTGCCGCTTTGAGAGTAGAGCCTTGCCCGCGTTTCTGCCTCAGCAGTCACCCCGCTGACCGCAATCTGCTCATTTATCTTGGCTGCTATTTTGTCCGCCGATATTTCTGCCGACCATTTCAAAACGACTATGTCTCCGTCGATGCCGGTCAGCTTAATTTCGCTATCCGTCGTTGTACGTTGGACGGTGTCCAAACCGGTCGCTGGACCAAAAGCTGCCTCGCCACGGCTTAGATAAGTGAAAGCGCCAATTTCGTTGCTGTCAAACCCTGGGAATCGATGAGAGATAACGTCGCGCGAGTCCGCGCCAACATAAAATTGCCGATAATCTTGTTCGCCTTGCAGCAGTTTCTGACCGTTGTACAAGGCCCCCTTAGTTAGACGATCAATCTCTACCGTCAATTGATCGACTTCAGCTTGGATAGAGAATCGATCCAGTTCAGCGGTGGAATTCGCGGCCTGCATGGCGAGTGCCCGAATACGCTGAAGCATTGTCTTAACCTGCTCAATAGAGCTGTCAGTAGCGTTCAGCAGGGCAGATGTATCCGAAATATTCTTGGTCGCCTGACTCTCCCATGCAATACGAGCACCAAGGGTCATAGCCGCATAAAAAGCCGACGGGTCGTCACTGAGCTTGGTTACCTCCAAGCCAGTACTCAGCTTTTCCATGCTCACAGACGCGCGATCAGTGCCTTTCGACAACGTCGTCTGGGCAAGCAACGCCGATGAACTGAGTGAGCTTATCTGGGTCATTTAGCAATCCCCGTTATTTATGGGGGATCAGCAAGATTCGAGCCAGCAATTAACTCATTGTTTTTATTGCATTTTTACCGAATTGCTAGGCGTCAAAAATCGGACATTTTCGTACTTTGCTGCGTTGGTCACGTAGATTGGATGAGATCAATAATCACTTGAGCCACTTGTTCCGGCGCGCCCTCTTGCACGAAGTGCCCGCCGCGTTTAATCGTCGTGTGAGGCAGCCCCTTGGTTCCTGGCACCTTTTTCAAGAATTCTTGTTCAGCGCCCTTGGTTACCGGATCGTTGTCTGCAAAAGCGCACAAAAACGGTTTGTCGAAAGATTCAAAAAACTGCCATGCCTGCCTTTGCTGCTCCATCCAGGGTGAGGTAGGCAACATGGGCACTTGGCTCGGCATCGCGCGAGGCCCCATTTTGAAACTAGGATCTGGAAAAGGGGCCTCATAAGCTCTCGCAATTGGTGTCGGCAAAGGGGAAGCAACCCCCATATTGTTTAGCAAGAGCTTTACCAGTTGCACGGGGGTTGACGGAGGCTGAATCATCATAGACATGATTAAGCCCACAGGGAGGTCGGCCGTTTCCCAGCACCATTTCTGCCAGTACGCAAATTTGACTGCCGGATGGGTACCGGAACTCATCTCTCCTATCGCCTTTTGCATTGCCGGCAAACTAGGAGTCGGCTCGTAGGCTCGAAAGTCCTCTACCCTTTGCACCACCTCTGCGGGGACATCTGGGTTGTATGGCAGGCCGGTGTTCGAGATGACCACCCGAGCGAAACGCTCGTTATGATTGACCACTAGTCGCAGGCCGATCAATCCTCCCCAGTCCTGTCCGAAAAGCGTTATACCCGAGAATCCGTTGGATTCTAACCACTGACCCATCCACTCAACTTGTCGTTCATAGCTGTAATCCTCAAGAGCGGCAGGTTTATCAGATTTACCGTAACCGACTAGATCTGGTGCGATAACACGCATGCCAGCAGCCGTAAGGTAGGGGATAACATGTCGGTATAAGTAACTCCACACAGGCTGGCCGTGCATAAGCAGAACAATAGGACCATCGGCCGGACCTTCATCCAGATGATGGATTCGCAGGTCACTACCGTCGTGGGTTTTGATCGTCGTGTATTGAGGGGCGAACGGAAAATCGGCCAATCCTTCAAAACGCTGATCAGGTGTTCTCAAAATTTTCATATTGGATATCCCATTCGACAGGCATTTTTAATGTGATTCATTATAAAACATCCCGAAGCAGATCGATAGAAAAATCCAACAGATACCTCCGAGGACAACGTTCCAGCTAATCGCACTGCGGTCAGGAAAGTTGACACGCTTTTGATTAATGAAACGAGTTCAGAAGCTTCAGTCACCGTGTGGCGCATGCTACCTTGCAGTTCTAGCGGGAGTTGTTGGGGAGGCGACGAGCGTGACAACACAAGTACTGTCTAAGAAAACTCTATACGCACACGGCACATTGGGTATGCCTCTCGCTGTTATCGGCTACCCGTTAGCGATATGGATACCCGCCCACTACTCCGGCGGCCTTGGCATCAGTCTAGCGGCCGTTGGCACCATCTTGATGCTGGCCCGACTAACCGATGTCGTTACTGATCCACTTATTGGCGAGCTTTCTGATCGCTGGCGCTCCCCAATTGGACGCCGGCGGCCTTGGTTATTGATCGGCGCACCGATCATGATGTTTGGCGTCTACAAACTCTTCATCCCGGATGAAGGAGTAGGCGTTTTGTACTTTCTCACTTGGTTGACCATCTTCTTCTTAGGCAGCACGATGATTACGCTACCCCATCGAGCTTGGGGAGCCGAGTTATCTCAGGATTACCATCAGCGTAGTCGCGTCACAGCTGCCCGAGAAATTTATGTGTTGGTCGGCCTCATGATCGCCGCCTCGGTTCCAATGATCATCGAAATTCTCGCCGACGGGGGCAGCAGTGTCGGGCAAGTGTTTTCAACGCTTTGGCAAGACGCCATTGGTGCTTTTGCAGGCGATTTTGCCGACAAGGAGATAGTCGATCGCGCAACCCTAACTGGCCCCGTGTTAACCGGCCTAGCTTGGGCTATTATCGGCGTGCTGCCTTTTTGCGCTGCCATTGTGTTGATTTTCGTCAAAGAGCCACAGACGATTGAATCAGAAAAACAGCCCAGCATTCTTGAGGGCCTGCGTCTAGTCGCAAAAAATGGGCCTATGTTGCGCGTACTAGCCATCGTTCTTTTGGTTCACTTTGGTGAGTCATTCCGCAACGCGGTTTCACTGTTTTTCATTCGCGACATTGTCGGCGTACCGACAATTGGCGCAGCCTATTTTTTCTACTTCATTGCCGGCTTAGGCGCCATCCCATTCTGGCTCTGGCTGGGGCGGAAGATCGGCAAACACCGCGCATTCATGTTCACGTTGATTACTGTGGCGGCGGTTAGTGCAGCCAATCTCTTTCTCGGTTACGGCGACTATTCGGTTTTCTTTTTGCTCTTCGTGGTGAAGGGCTTTTGTTTTGGCGGGCTGCAATTTTTACCCATCGCGATGCTAGCCGACGTCGTAGATGTCGATTCTGCGCGCAGCGGAGGTAAACGCGCCGGAGCTTACTTCGCGTTTCTAGGTTTCTCAGAGAAAATTGCCATCGCTTTTGGGACCGGGGTTTCATTGAACATTGTGGGACTGTTGGGCTTCGACCCGGCAGGCGGCGTTGCGGCGAGCACTGAAATCGGGGTTTGGTCGCTGCGGCTGGTGTATTGCATGGGCCCTATCGTGTTTTACGGCCTGGCACTAAAACTGATTTGGTCGTACCCCTTGACCCCTGAGCGACACAAAAGATTACAAGAGCGCCTCGCTAGAAGAACTGAGCGATTGGCAGCGCAGGAAACAAGGGGCACGAAGGCAAGCTGACGCCTGCATCGCAATCAGAGCTCTCACTCAAGCCAAGATAAACAACCTGTAGCGGCAAGCACTTCGCGCAACTGCTGATCATGCACTTCAGCCAAGAGGGCTTTGAGCCGCGCAAGACACTTTGCTTGATATCTAAAAACAGGCTGTTCGTAGGTGGCGTTACCTAACTGAACGGTTAGCGTGCTTTCTTTACGGACAATCGCCTGATCATTGGCCTGTAAAAAGGGTAAATAATATCGCGCACAATAGCGCAGTATATCGAGGACTTCGGGGCGCATTTCGGCTAAAGAATGCCAATCACCTTCGATGCCACTGCTGTCTTCTAGTCGGCGTACCCAGTCGTAAACGCTCGGCGCGATTTTGCGCATAATCAACATTGGGGTGTGGTCGCTGGCCAAGGTTTTTAACTGACCGAACAATCCGAAGTCGGCAAGTGAGGGTCTGCTTCCGAACAAATACTCATCCCGAGTTACAAAGCCATCAAGAATCGCCAACAGTTCATGGAAGCTGCGCTCAATGATCGGCTTATTTTGCAACGTGCAGCCCACGATCGGCATTCGGCCGACTTGGCGATCTCGTATCGCTTGAGCCGCTCTGACTAGAGATTCTCCGCGTAAACCCGGCGTATTGTCGCTAATAATTTGGCGGCTGCTGTACTGTTGATCGATCTCTAGATCCCATCGGTAGTGGAACATGATCTTGGTAACCCATTCGTCAGCCATGTCTTCGATCAGATAGGACAAAAATGCCATCGTGGAATCACACGGGATAATCGACCGCTCAACATGTCTGGCTTCCAAGAGCATAGCCAAAGGCGTGGAATCCACATGCAAGCTACTATCTTCGGGTAGGCGCAAGATCGGGATTACAGGGGGACCATCGTGTTTGAGTTCTGCCCGGATTGCAGGTGTGATTTGCACCCAATCGAATGGCAGTCGGCGATAATGCAATATTCCGCGCATCTTCTGAGAATACGGTGACCCACCACCGCCGTAGAGTTTATATCTATGCATAATGCCTTCCCCAAATTAACGGCGCTCTACTCACTGTAACTGGCGCAGCAACTCCATTACTGACCGATGGATGGCCGGAGCGGTTTCAGGTCCCAGAGAAACAACCTCGCCGTAGGTTTCCTCTGCTTCGCCATAGATCCAAGGTGCCTCATTATCCCACTCGCTTTTCGGAATAATGTAACCAATGGCGTCGTTGGCAAGATTCACCATGAGGTTTACTTTGCCAGGCAACTCGCCACGCAAATGCGGAATTTCTTGGGGTGGTAAAGCATAGTCAGCGCCACTGGGATTCTCGATACCGCCTACAGCAATTTCTGGGTACAGCTCGCCGGGAATACCGACAATTAATGCATCACCAATGGTAAGAATCGATACCTCAGTGTCGTAGCGCACGAAAGGGGGCCTCCAATGCAGGCTTGGAGAGCTGTCCACTAAGCCGATTAGCGTACCTAAAGCGAGCATGGGGTTATCAATGCCAAGCTCAACGTCCAGCACACTGACCCCCAGCTGTGTTGAAGTCGATGCTGCAAATTGCTTTTGCTCCACTGCAGCGATTACGCTGCTGGCCAAGCTGTGACCAAAAACACGCGCTTTCTCATGGCTAGGCTGGGTAATCTGCTTGCCTGCGTACGCGTCATAGATTGCATCCTCTGGCCCAGAGGTCATCAGCCCTCCAATGTTACCCGTTAGCCAGAGCGTCGTACCGCCCAAGCCCTGTTGCATAAGGCTATCGTCGTAGCGAATGCCATCACTTACACCTCGCCGCAAATATCCTGCGACATCGGCCGTTAACTCTAAGTTTTGATCCCAAGCCAGTTCCACATGGATACCAAAATTGATGATGGTGCCGATTACGGATTCGTCATCGCGCCGAAACAACAACGCTCGAATATCCTCGTCCACCACTTTCGGTTTACGCTTATCAACAATCGGTGTCAGCGGGTTTGTGGGAATTCTTGCCCATGACAGAGTGGCCGGCTCTAACTGACCAATCGCTTCTTCAATGCCAGCAAGAATGGTTTGACGCAGCTGACTCATATACTCGGTGCTGACACCGCTGCTAAATGCACTCGCTCCCCATAGACCCTGTGTATCGGGCCCCTCATGATTGTGGGTGGCGTGCAATAGCAAGTAGTCGATATCCCAAGATTCAGGTATGTCGGTTCTTACCTGCTGCACAAACTTGCGCATCAATCCAATGGTATCCGCGGCAACAATGGCGATTCTCGTGTCCCCATCATCAAGCACTGCGACAATAGCCATAATTTCGTCATGAACCCCCTGAGCTGGGCGTTGATTCTGAAATCCTGCCATCCAAACAGGATCAAAACGTCCGTTACCGTTACCGTCGGTCCAAGTATCAATGTCCTCATTGAATTGGGCATTGCCATCAACATCAGCCCATTGATCTGGTACCTGCGGGGTTATGGACAGCGCGGCAAAACCTGCATGGAGATCGGACTCTGGCGCTCGATCAGGCAGTGGCTCCGCCAAACCCTGCGGGGTTAAACCCAGAAACAGCAATCCGGCGAGTAATCGCGTGCTACTAAACCCCAGATACTCTCGTCCCAAAAAGACCTCCCCTTAATCGATTACCGGTCTATCACGGACCTATCAACGTTCTTGCAAACAGGTTTGCGTAACCTCAGAACACGACCGAGACGGCGCGGCAATTGCCGAATCGAGCCGCTTTCGCCGATATCGGAACCCTAACCCTGCCGTTTTAAACCTAACGCACTGGTCGCCAACTTTAGGATCCTTCTCCTCCAACCAGTCCGCTACCACCAATGCCCACTGGAGCACTAACGCCCCCCGCTCGCGCGTTACCCACCACATCTCGCAGAGTGTATTGGGCATTTAATTCTTCGCTTGATGAATTTGGACCAAGTTCACCCACTCGTTGGTACTCGCCGCGGTCTAGAGCGGTGCGAAATTCGACCAAGGCACCG
>CAJWZG010000077.1 GCA_913049565.1 uncultured Gammaproteobacteria bacterium | reverse complement strand
TGAGATCTCAGCAGGCAGGATATGACGGTGTGGAAATTCATGGGGCACATGGCTACATCGTGTGCCAGTTTCTGAGTTCTGAAACGAACCAACGAAGTGATGAGTACGGCGGCTCTCTAAAGAATCGTCAGCGACTTTTGATTGAGATTGCTCGTGGTATTCGGGAACGGTGCGGTGCTGATTTTTTATTGGGGGTAAGAGTTTCTCCTGAGCGGTTTGGCATGGTACTGCAGGAGGTTTTGGATACCTGTCAGCTGCTCATCGACCAAAACTTGTCGGATTTTTTGGATATTTCCCTCTGGGATAGCTTCAAACTGCCTGCTGAGGAGGCCTATCAGCATCAGAGCTTGTTAGATCACTTCCAACAGTTGAAGTGGGGTAACGTTAAGTTCACTGTCGCCGGCAAAATTCGCACTGGGCAAGAATGTGCCGAGGTGATCGCTAGGGGAGTGGACTTCGTGACCATTGGTAGAGCGGCAATCTTGCACCACGATTTCCCGATGAAAGTGATGCAGAACCCAGATTTTGAGCCGGTATCAACGCCAGTTAGCCGAGCCTACCTGGAATCCGAAGGGCTGAGCCCAGTATTTGTGGAATATATGAACTCCTGGAAAGGATTTGTCGCTGAAGAATAGATAATGAGTTCACAACAACTTCACTGATGCTCGAGCATGGTAATGCCTAAATTGAGGGCGAAACATGAACCATATTGGCATTATTGGAGACGTTCACGCAGAGCACGAGCGGCTAGAAAGCGTGCTGTCCTATTTTGCCGAGGCTAATGTGGATGCAATTATTTGCACCGGAGACCTGCCCGATGGGCGAGGTGACTTGGAGCATTGCTGCGGGCTGCTGAAAGCTGCCGATGCACATGCCGTGGCGGGAAATCATGACCGATGGTTTCTGCAAGACAAGGTGCGGCACGTCGAAGGTGCGCATCTGCGAAAACAAACGTCCCCATCAACCCTGCGGTTTTTAGAAAGCCTGCCAAAGACACTTTCGCTTGAAACCGGTGGAGGAGTGCTAATCCTTTGTCATGGTGTACTGGAGAATGACTTAGCGAAAGTCTGGCCTGGGTCGGAAAAAACTAACTGCCGCATGTCTGACGATCTAGACGACGTGTTGGGTCAAGAGGATCCTCCTAGATATATCGTGAATGGTCATATGCACTTCCGTACGGTAATCGATTTTCCGCGAACGCAGGTCATCAACGCAGGTACTCTAAAGGGTCACTTTGCTGGGTTTTGTCTTTTGAACGCTGAGCAGCAGTACCTAGAGAGCTTTAACTTTGCCGCCGATGGCACCGTTAAGTTTGTGAAGTCTTTTGATTTGGCACTCGATTTAGAGCGTCGCGTTTGGCAGTCTACTCAGGAATTCAATGGCGAGTGGGAGCCTGTTGTACTCCACAATACCTGAACCTCAATTCGCCCTAACGTAGGGCATCCTTCTCTGGGAGATGGCTCATGCTATCTATCAAACCTGAAGTCAGTTGGCTCGATTTTAGCAAGCTCGATATTCGAGTGGGCACTGTGCTGCGTGCTGATCCGTTCCCTGAAGCTAGAAATCCGGCCATTCAGCTCTGGCTAGACTTTGGATCGCAGTTAGGCACGCTCAAAACCAGTGCTCAGATCACGGATCACTACGTTCCCGATTCGTTAGTAGGCAAGCAACTTGTCGCGGTGGTCAATTTTCCGCCCAAACAAATAGGATCTTTTATGAGCGAATGCTTGGTGCTTGGAGTCGTCGAAGAGGGTGGGGAGGTTGTACTGCTGTCTTTGGACACACCAGTCCGAGATGGCTTGCAGATTGCGTAAGGTCTTTTTCGAAACCTAAGGTCGCAATGCTAAATATATTGCACCCCCCAAAGATAAGGCTCGCAAAGGTTTACGTTTAGCCAAATCACGCTAGCCTAGAAAAAGACGAAAAATAGATTCGGCGTGGGCACTACATAGATTGCGGTTAAAACAAAAAGCCTTTGTTTGCGGCTTCATTGATTGCCGTGCACTCATGCCAGCATCAAGTATTCGCAGTAGTGGAAGACCAGCAGCAAAGCTGCGCACAAAATAAGCGCATACGAACAGTTTATCGCCCCCTTTTTGATCGTGATTTTGACGCTGATGGAACCACTATCAAGACTTGCTCGTGGAGCGAAGATAAGTGCTTTATAGAGGTCGATAAAGTAGCAAATCGACAAGGAAATCCACCAAGTAGTCTCGAGTGTGGTTATCAAATAACCATTAAACCCATGATTTAAATCAGTTTTATTCGATTGTAACAAAGTGTTGCGATTCGATGTGTCCTTGTTAATCTAAGGCGGTCTGTAAAGACTTTAACGACAATCCTTGGGAGGGGAATATGTTAGGAATAAAGAGGTCGCGCTTTATTAGTGCGACAAGCGCACTTTTTTTGGTCGCTTTTTCATCCTGGACGCTGGGTGCAGAAGAGGTGATCGAAGAAGTTGTAGTTACTGGTTCATACATCAAGGGGTCGCCGCAGGATGCTGAGTTACCCATTGACGTCATCACGGAAGAGGATTTGCTACAGCAAGGCTCTCCTTCGATGATAGAAATGATTCGTAACCTCGGCGTAACGGCAGCAAACCTAGGCGAGACTAACCAGTTCACAACTGGTGGTCAGGCAAATGAGGGTGTTGCTACCGTTAACCTGAGAGGTATGGGTGCTGCCCGAACTCTCGTCCTGCTCAATGGCCGTCGACACGTTGCTACGGAAACTCTCGGTGTGGACATCAGTGCGTTTCCGATTAGTGCGATTGGCCGCGTTGAGGTCCTTAAAGACGGCGCCGCCGCGGTATACGGTTCAGACGCCATAGCTGGTGTAGCTAACTTCATAACGCGCAGTGACTTTAGAGGTCTCGAGGTAGGCGGATCTTTTAAGGACATTGACTCATCTGATGGCGATTGGGATATCAATGCCATATTTGGTACCGGAGGCGATAACTGGAATTGGTCCATCGCAGCCGAGTACGGTGAGAGGGGCGAGTTGCCAATCCGAAATCGAGACTGGGCACTATTGAATACTGATAGAAATCCAGTTGCTGGCTGGTCTGGCATTGGAAACCCCGGAACTGCTTACTTCTTCGTCCCAGTTGCGGAAGGTACTGCTGATTTCACGGTAACAGATGCCGATGGCAACGAGACTACCGAAAACCTAGCTTATGCTGTTGATGGCGGCAGCGTGACGAAGGCATTTGCTGATCCTGCATGTGAGCCCCTTGGCGCGTTCCGAACAGCCCAGCAGGCCTGCGGTTTTCAGTACACCTGGTTCGACAATCTGACCGAAGAAACAGAGTCGCTGAAATTATTTTCAGAGTTGAATATCGACTTAAGCGACGATCATAGGCTTCATTTAGAAGCGATGTACTCAGACGTGGACATCCCCGAGTGGAAGACGTCTCCATCTTATCCCCCTCAGTCATTGTTCGGTCCTGACAGGCGCATGCTAGCTGATCACCCGGGATTAGTGGATTTCAACACTTTCTACAATTTGCAGGCGGTAGGCGGTGCTGCGGCACTGTCAGCGGCTAACATAGGCGGTCTCGTCGAAGATCCGGTTGAAGGCTCTAGCTATGCGCTAGCCGCCGGTAATGCCGCTGCTGCTGCTCTTGCAGGGGACCCTACTTCACTAACGATCAGTCGTGCGATGGGTGTTTCTGGCCGGTTTTTAACTGGTGAACCCGAGGCCAAAGCGCGCACAACCGAAACCTATCGGTTTGTCGCAGGCTTGGATGGAAGCCTGTTTGACCAGGCGGTCGATTATGATGTAAGCGTTTCTTGGTCGAAGCGCGAGCGTTTCATTGGTGGTCAAGACATGTACGTTGAGCGCATGGGCTTGGCTTTGAAGGGATACGGTGGACCTAACTGTGCGTTACCAGCGACTGTACAAAACGACGACGGCACGTATTCGTTTGCGGACCCGGATGCGGCAGCGGCTGCAGCTGGCGTTGGAGGCTGCGAATACTATAACCCGTTCTCTCGTGCGGTGCCTTTCTCAATGCTCAGTGGAACTGACAACGCTGATTACAATGCTGCCGTGGCAAACTCCGACGGTCTTCTACGTCACTTGATCGGTGAGCGCGGGGCGCAATCGGATAACGAGCTCTTGGTTTTCCAAGCAGTCTTTTCTGGCATGACTGGAATTGAGCTTGCCGGCGGAAATATTGGTTACGCATTCGGCGCCCAGAGCCGAAATGAACAATTCGACTTCAGTCTATATGACATCGTGAATCGGGCGGTTAACCCCTGTCCTTATACTTCTCCTGTCGCTGCTGCATTGGGAATCGTTGATGCAGATCAACTCTCGCCCAATTGCACAGCTCCTACTGGTGTAGCTGCGTTCTTAGCGGCGACCGATGAGCAGAGCACGGAGCGAACTGTCTATGGTGTGTTTGGAGAGCTGGCAATACCAGTCACTGAAGATATTGATGTACAGGCAGCTCTAAGATTCGAGGATTACGGCGGTGAGGTAGGGGGATCAATAGATCCAAAGATCGCGGTAAGTTGGCGCGTTACTGACGAGCTATCTGTCCGAGGGTCGGCTTCTACGACTTTCCGCGGCCCCCCCCAGAGCTTGCTCTCGGGCACGGGTACTGCGCTGTCATACGTAGCCCCCACTCTCGCATTTAAGGCTATCGATACGGTAGGCAATCCTAATCTTGGGTCCGAGGAAGCGGTATCAACGAATTTTGGTGTCGTCTACCAAACGGACAATTTCTATGGATCCGTTGATTATTGGTCCTTTAGTTTCGAGGATTCTTTCCAAACAGAAGGTTTTAACTCCATCATCAACGCGTACAGTGGAAATGACTGCCTAGGTTCCGACGGCGTGGCAACGGATAGCGCAGTCTGTAACGAGCTTCGAACTCATATCTTCCCAGTTGCAGCTCACACGAACTTGGCCGCCACGGAACGGATAGTCGTGAACTGGTTAAATGGCCAGGATATCGATACGTCTGGTATCGACTTCAAAGCTGAGTACCGGTTTGATGGAATCAGGGACGGTTCTGTGACAGTCGGAATAGATGGCACCTACGGCCTCGAATACGAGCGCGACGCTCAGCTGGATCTGTCTGGCAACATTCAACTGGCTGCGGGCGGTGATCTTATGGGATTCCTGAACTACAACCAGGGACCTGCGTTCACTTCGAAGCCGGAGCTAAAGGCGGCCGCACATGTTTCATATGAAGACGACGTGCACTATGCAGGGTTGATAGCTCGATACGTTGGCGAATACGATGACGCCGGCGCGTCTGCTGCTTATCCCTGGCTTGCTTCAATTGAGAGTCAGACTACGTTTGATCTGAACTACGTTTATCGTGGTTTCGATGATCTGATGATCTCTGCGTCTATTGTGAACGTAAGCGACGAGGATCCACCAGCAGCACGTGGTGACATGAACTATGACCCGTTCACTCACAACCCGTTTGGTCGTATGATCAAGATGACGTTCACCTATACCGTCATGGGCGAGTAAGCGAACGATCGATAACGAAAAGTTCATTTTTTGAACTCGTCGTAAAAAAGGCCCTGTTCGCAGGGCCTTTTTTTTGTCTGGATTCCAGATATCCTTGCTCGATTATGATCGTATAGGCGGCTTGCGGGAGAGTTACATGCAAACCTATGACTACATCATTCTTGGGGCTGGAAGCGCTGGCTGCGTTCTCGCCAATCGGTTATCGACGGATACATCTTCCTCGGTCTTGTTACTTGAGGCGGGAGGCAGAGACACGAATCTTTTTATCCACATGCCTGCGGGGTACTCCCAGCTTGTGCCCCAGTCGAATGCTTCAAACTACGGCTATGTGACGGCGCCAGAAGCGTATGTCGGCGGACGCCGGATGTATTGGCCGAGGGGTCGGGGCTGGGGAGGTTCTTCCTCCATCAATGCCATGGTGTATATCCGCGGCCATGCAGCCGACTATGATCAGTGGGCTCAAGCAGGAAACCCGGGGTGGTCTTACGAAGAAGTACTGCCATATTTTAAGCGAGCTGAGTCCTTCGAGGGTCCTGGTGACAGCGAGTTTCACGGATGCAATGGGCCATTGTCTGTGAAGAAATCTAACCGCACTGACGATGTGCTGCTCGATCGCTTTGTTTTGGCTGGACAGCAGGCAGGATTTCCGCTCACTGACGACTTTAATGGTCGTCAGCAAGAGGGTTTTTCTCGTTATGAGCACACCATGAAAGGCTCGAGACGTTGCAGTGCTGCTCAGGCGTATCTTCATCCGGCACTAGACCGTCCCAATCTCAAGGTGGTTTCTCATGCCGCGGTTGACCGGGTGATTTTTGATAATCGTCGAGCGGTTTCTGTAGAGGCAATCGTGAAAAAACAGCGGGTGTCTTTTGCCGCTCGCAAAGACATCATTTTGTGTGCGGGAGCCCTGAACTCCCCGCAAATTTTAATGCGCAGCGGTGTGGGTCCAGCCTCACAAATTACGCCGCATGGATTGGCGATGGTTCATGAATTGCCAGGTGTTGGACAGAATTTGCAGGATCATATCGGCGTGGTGAGTCAATTCGCCTGCACTCAACCCGTAACGCTGGCACGGTCGGCGACGCCCATGCGCACTTTATGGGCAGGAATGAAATTTCTATTCAACGGATCGGGAGACGCGTCGTACCCACCCACAGCAGGAGGTGCGTTTTTTAAGTCTCAACCTTCAAAAGAACTCCCGGATATGCAGATTCACTATGTCAGCGTTGCGATGGAAGATGTGCATGGTCGATCCGGAGTGGCGCCAGAGCATGGATTTTCGAGCATCGTTTACGCTTGTCGCCCACGCAGTCGAGGTTTTGTGGGATTGCATGATGCGCATGTGGATAGTGCCCCGCTGATTCGCCCGAATTACTTCTCGGTTGAGCAAGACCTCATTGACACCCGAAACGGATTTCGCGAAACCCGGCGAGTTTTCATGCAGGCAGCCTTTGATGAATTTCGTGGTGATCAAACGAAACCGCCCGCAGGAGTGGATATTGATAGCGACGAATCTTTAGATACTTGGATTCGAGAGACGGGGGAAACGCTTTATCACCCTGTTGGAACCTGCAAAATGGGGCAGGATGATATGGCCGTAACGAATGAGTGCGGCCAAGTACATGGTCTTGAGAACATTCGAGTCGTCGATGCATCCCTTATGCCAACCCTGATTGCGGGAAATACCAATGCCCCCACAATTATGATGGCTGAGAAAATTTCTGACGCTATTCTAGGGCATGTATCTCTGGGCGCGGACTCACAGGCGCTCTAGGGCACAAAGACGTGGGTTACACGAAAGACACGAAAAACACAAAAGAAAATAGGTATTGCGTTTGAGGAAATCGATGATTCGCTTAGCAGGCCGACAGACAGTTAAGATCGATGGGATGATGAATACAACAAAATCCCTGCGCGTCGCGCTAAAGGTTATAGGTTTTCTTCTCACTGCCAGTCTAGGCCTTCAAGCGAACACGGTATCGGCCACTCTGTTGGATCTTGAGCCGCGAACGGCGCTTCTGAATGATAGTCAGGTGAAACATTTGGCTTCGCGAGCGGGTTTTGGTCTGATGCCGGCGCAGGCTGAGCAGTTAGTTGGTCTGTCGCCTGAACAGGCTCTGGCGCAATACTCTCCTGCTTCGAACGATTCCAGCCCAGCTTTCGAGCACTCTGGCATTTTTGACCCAGGGCTCGACCCCTTTCCGCCAAGTCGTCCTGCAACGACAGAAATGGCCAAACGGCAGGGGCGCGCACTAGGCATTAAGGTAAAGCCGGAGGGCAACCGGCCTTTGCAACCCATCGTGAACACCTTTTTCTATTGGCTTCGTGCAAGCCGTTTAGAAACGGATCGTATTGGCTATTGGTGGGCCAATCGCATGCTAAGCAGCGATCAACCACTGCGCGAAAAGGCTGCTTTGTTTTGGCACGGCCACTTCGCGACAAACGAAGATAAAGTACGCGATTACCGCAAAATGCTCTTGCAGCTAGAGACCTTTCAACACCTAGGTTTGGGGAATTTTCGAGATTTGCTCATCGCCATTGCCCAAGATCCTGCAATGCTGGTTTTCCTCGATGCAGGCGTGAATACCAAGGATGCCCCAAACGAAAATTTTGCGCGTGAAATCATGGAACTGTTCACCATGGGTGTGGGCGAATACGGCGAGGAAGACGTGCGCGAGGCAGCGCGTGCATTTACAGGTTGGTCTGTCAGTGGTCTAGATTTTTACCTCAATCCAGAAACGCACGACACGGGTCAAAAGACTTTTTTGGGAGAGCAGGGCGACTTTAGTGGTATCGAGATTATTGATCGCATTTTGGCGCGACCGCAGACCAGCATGTTTATCGCTAGCAAACTTTACCGCTTCTTTGTGCAAGATAATTTAACCGCGACTGGTGCGGAGCAGCTAGGAGCTCGCTTACGTTTTCATGACTATGAAATTGGTGCCTTTCTCCAAGAGCTTCTCGTCAGTAACGACTTTTACTCGAGTGCAGGCGAGCATATTAAAAGCCCGGTAGAACTTGTGATCTCGACCTATCGAAAGATAGGGCTAGAAAGTGTTCCCGGTGTCCCTGACTTTAACGCTGTCACGGGATCTCTGGGACAGCGGTTGCTCCATCCGCCCACGGTGGCAGGATGGTCTGAGGGACGAAGTTGGATCACACCGTCGTTGCTTTTTGAGCGCGGCAACTTTGTGCTCGATGTCGTATCACCCGATTTGAATTTTGTCCCTTCCGATCGCTATCCAACACTGACGCCGGAGGTGGCTAGAGTGCAGAAACGTCTGCGTACGGGCATGAGTGTGTCGCAAGCGACGAAACCGACTGGCATAGCGGGTGGGGAAATGGCGCAGTCTAATGCCTTGGCGGATCGGGACGAAGCCTTCAATACTCGACTCGGGAGTATGCGCGGCTGGCAAATGGCGATCGAACGCGTGATACCCATCCCGCGTACTTTTGCGCGAATAAGTCTGGCTCAACAAGTCAGCGATGCGCGTTTGGACACACCATTAGATGTTGTAATGTATTTTGAGGAACGGTTTTTTGAAACTCCACTGTTGCCGGGTGCTCTAGAAGAATTTGCGGCTATGTTGGAACGAGAATTGGGTAGCCGCGAGATATCCAATACCATTAGCTATGCGGAAGAAACCCTGCGACTACTTCTTCATGCCATGCTATCAAGACCCGAGTATCAACTGGGATAGTGCGCTAGGACACCCGTGCCGCAGGCCAGAGGAGCCCCTACTAAATGAAGCGACGAGCAGTTTTACAGAACCTAGCCGGCGTGAGCCTAATGGGGCCAACCTTGACCAGCCAGGCGCTATCAACGCAACGAGGTGCGGCCTTTGATGCGCCAATACTTGTGGTGTTGGAACTATCCGGCGGCAATGATGGGCTAAATACCGTCGTGCCATTTGGTGATGATGACTATTATCGGCTGAGACCGAATATCGGTATTCGACCCGAGCAACTACTTGGCCTCGATGATCACTTTGGCTTCAATCCGGGGATGCAAGGTATTCATAAACTTTGGCAGAGCGATAACCTTGCGTTGATTCACGGCTGTGGTTACGACGACCCCAGTTTTTCTCATTTCAATTCAATGGCTTACTGGCATACGGGTGCGCCTCATCAAGGCAGTGAATATGGCTGGATGGGGCGTTTGGCAGACGCGATGGAGAGTGAACGGCGAGAGGATATGCTGATAAATATTGGTAGATCTCAGTCTCTTGCGGTGAAGAGTGCAGTGCATACGCCGCTGGTGTTTGATGATCCGGAACGCTTTCAGCGCAGCGGTCAACCGAGTTCGCTTACTCCTCAGGTTGCTCCTGTCAGCGTGCGCTCGAATCGAGATTTTTTGCTGGCGGTTAACGCCAGTGCCCGGGCGTCTTCAGCACGAATTCGGCAAGCATGGCAAGATTATCGCCCAGAGGCAGACTATGGCTTGGTCTCGATGGATCTACCGAAGGTAGCTGCCTGTATAAAGGCAGGGTTTGCCACACAGCTTTATCATGTTGCGGTGCCAAACAATGCATTTGATACCCATGTGCAGCAGTCGGCCCTCCATCGACGTTTGTTGAGCTATGTTTCCGACGCAGTTTACGGGTTTTTACAGGATCTCAAAGCCATGAAGCAAGATCATCGTGTCGTGATTATGTTGCATTCAGAGTTTGGCCGACGCCCAAAAGAGAATGCGAACTTGGGCACAGATCATGGCAGTGCCAACCTGATGTTGGTGGCAGGAACCCCGATTCAAGGTGGCCATTATGGGCAATCGCCGACTCTAGTTGGCCTTGGCGAGGGCGACAATCTCCGCTACACCACCGATTTTCGGCGCGTATACGGTACTTTGATCAGCAACTGGCTGGGTGTGCCGGTAGACAGAGTCCTGCGAGGCAGTTATCCAAGCTTTGATTTTTTCTGATAAAACCTATTATAAACAATGGTTTAAGGGTTTTTATGCTGAAGTGACTTGAGCATGGTCTTGCGCTGCGGGCAGGAATACTGTTTCGCATTTTGAATTCATAATAGCTTGGCTCTTCATCGATAAAGATCTGATGGTCGAAGAAGAAATCGTGGCCTTCCCCGAAGAGTGCAAGCGGCATAATATGAATGCCGACATGTTTCAGGCGATAAAATAGATGGGTACCGCATTGACTACAAAATGCGCTGCTTGCCCATTCGCAAGATTCATAACTAAATATATATTCTGTGTTGCCGAACTTTAAGTCTGTGCCGCAATCGACCGTAAATTATGGCCCCACGCCCCAGCCTCTGCCAGTTGTGCA
>CAJWZG010000076.1 GCA_913049565.1 uncultured Gammaproteobacteria bacterium | reverse complement strand
TGCAGGCGGCACGATGAGACAGATCGTATTAGATACAGAAACCACCGGTCTAGAAGTACTCAATGGCCACAGGGTAATCGAAATAGGTGCGGTTGAGGTGGTTAACCGTCGACTCACCGGGCGTACATTTCATAAGTATGTAAACCCTGACCGAGCCATCGATGATGGCGCGAAGGAAGTGCATGGCATCACCGAGGCTTATTTATCAGATAAACCTCGATTTGCAGAGATTTGGCCTGAACTTGACGCCTTTCTGCGAGGTGCTGAATTGGTGATCCATAACGCACCGTTCGACGTGGCATTTTTGAATGCGGAAATAGCTCGGCTAACTAAAATCGATAACGCGGATCTGGCACGGCTTGAAGAAATCTGTGAGATCACAGACTCGTTGTCGTTTGCGAGACAAAGGCATCCGGGGCAAAAAAATAGCCTCGATGCGCTCTGTCGTCGCTACATGGTCGACAACTCCCAGCGTGAACTGCACGGTGCTTTGCTCGATGCTGAAATTCTTGCGGACGTATACTTGTTAATGACGGGCGGTCAGGCACAAATGTTTACGCAGGCATCTGAACAAGAACCCGCTGGCACGATAGCAAGTAACCACCTGCCTAATCCCCTAGCAGGGACCAATCTGCCGGTAGTGAGAGCCACGACTCAGGAGGTGGCTGCTCATGAAGAAATGCTGGCTTTGCTCGATCATCAGAGTGAAGGGCAAACGCTCTGGCGTCGATAGGGCAGTTGCTCAAACCGGCGCCAGCGCTCTTGCCGACCTCTTGATCAGATCATATAAATCACGGCGATATAGCCAGTAATCCCCATGGTGATTGTGTAGGGCAGTGCCATGGTCACCATGCGCATGTAGCTGAGATTGATCAGCGGCGCAATCGAAGAGGTCAGCAAGAACAAAAACGCGGCCTGACCATTAGGAGTAGCAACGCTAGGGATATTAGTACCGGTATTGATGGCGACGGCTAATGCGTCAAATTGCGCTCTGGAGATGACTCCGTCAGTAAAGGCTTGCTTGACCTCGCCAATGTAGACGGTAGCCACGAATACGTTGTCACTAATCGCTGAGAGTACACCATTGGCTATGTAAAACATGCCGGGTTGGGATTCTTCAGGAAGAGATAGAACGTAGGCGATTACGGGGGAGAATAAGTGTTGGTCGTGGATGACGCCAACAATTCCAAAGAAGACGACTAGCAAGGCGGTGAAAGGCAGCGCCTCTTCAAAGGCTTTGCCGAGATCGTGCTCTGATACGACACCGTTGAAAGCGGTTTGCAGCACGATAATGGTTAGACCAATCAGTCCAACCTCTGCTACGTGGAATCCTAAGGCGAGAATCAGAATAATTGCGGAAATGGCCTGAATGACCAAGCGAGCGTTGTCTCTATCGGTACGCTTCGCCGCCTCAGCCTCATCGTACTCCACCAAAATCTCTCTCACGCGCTCTGGCAATTGAGCGCCGTAACCGAATAGTTTGACCTTCTCCAATAGCAAACAGGTAATTAGGCCAACGACTAAAACCGGCATGGTCACAGGTGCCATGCGTAAGAAGAATTCGACGAAGTTCCATCCTGTGTAGCTAGCGATCAAAAGATTCTGCGGTTCGCCGACTGTGGTGCACACACCTCCAAGTGCAGTGCCCACTGCCGCGTGCATTAACAAGTTGCGTAAAAACGCCCGAAATTTCTCAAAATCTGGATCCTCGACGTCGCTCCCACTGTCGGCAACATTTTTGTAAACCGTATAAAAACCTACGGCGACACTGATGACCACCGCCGTAACAGTGAGCGCGTCGAGAAAGGCTGATAGGAAAGCTGAGATGAAACTGAATAGAAAGGAGATCAGCATCTTCGAGCGTATCGACAGTAGTACCTTAGTGAAGGTGAACAGCAAAAGTTCCTTCATGAAATAGATACCAGCAACCATAAACACAAGCAGCAGTATGACCGGAAAAGCCGCCAATACTTCGTGGTAGACCGTATCGGGGGTTGTCATACCCAGAACGATACCCTCAATCGCAAGCAAACCGCCGGGCTGTAGTGGATAGCACTTCAATGCCATCGCCAGCGTAAAAATAAACTCCAGAACCAAAGCCCACCCGGTAATGTAAGGTCCGGCAATAACCAAGAGTATTGGGTTGATCAGCAGAAACCCTATGATTGTCTTTTTGTACCAATCCGGTGCATGTCCCAAAAAATTCTGAGTGAATGCATTCATCGTCGTTTGCATTTGATGTCCTTGATTACTCCCTAGGAAGTATTGTTATTTGCTCCAATCGCTCCCGCAAGTGTTAAGGGCAGAGTGTTCAGCCTTGGAGTAAGCGAGGTCGGACACAGAAGATAGCTTGGTGAGGGCCAGCTGGGCAAGCGAATTGCTGCTGGGAGGCACAACAGTTCGTGATTCGTGCGTGCTTGGCAGCTATGCTTTGAGATCAAGAAAAAATTGCGCCCAACTAAAGCGTTGTGCGACGTTGCAAGACATGGAGGAGGACTCATGTGGCCGAGAGATCCAGATGAATTTGTAGCAGATCATGTGATGCCTGACGGGGCGGATTCTGGTGACGCTTGGTATTTTGTATTCATAAGAGGTGAACTGGTCTGCAAGACGGTTCATGGTGGCCCAGAGCCAATTACCGCAGACGACTTTCGCTGGTTTGACGCCGAGGTCGACAATAAACACTTCCTGGGCCACTACCTGAATACGCCTTGCTTTGCTGTGAGCGCATCAGGGAAAGTACCTGAGGGCTATGCTTTGACGCCGTTGCGGGCATTGCTGGGTCGCACAGCTCAATCGCTGTTTTATCTAGCGGGGCGGGCGCAACAGGTGATTGAATGGCATAGCACGAACCAGTTTTGTGGTCGCTGCGGCACCCCTATGCAGTTACATGGACAAGATCGGGCGATGACCTGCCCAAGCTGTCGTTTTGTTGCTTACCCGCGCATCAGTCCAAGCATTATCGTCTTGGTCACCAAGGGTGAAGAGATGTTGTTGGCACGAAACGTTAATTGGCCAGCAAAGATGTACAGCACACTGGCGGGTTTTGTTGAAGCGGGAGAATCCATTGAGCAAACGGTGCATCGCGAAGTGTTTGAAGAGGTGGGGCTAACAGTCAAAAACTTGAGCTACTTTGGCTCTCAAAGTTGGCCTTTTCCAAATTCATTGATGCTTGGTTTTCACGCTCAATACGCGGGTGGCGACATTGTGTGCCAAGAGGGCGAAATAGCCGATGCACAACGGTTCAATAAGGATACCCTGCCCCAGACGCCACCCAAGACAGCGATATCAGGCTGGCTTATCGATGAATTCTTGGGTCATCACTAAGTCTCGGCAGAGGCAGTCTGCGCTGTTTTGCTGAAGGCGGCAAATGTCTGGAACACCCAGATTAGGTGGCCGTTAGAGCGCAGTTGACCATTCATAAAGGCCTCCACCACGTTGTCGATACCGCTAAACAGGCGTTGGGCGTGTTCCGCAGAATCAAAATAGATCACTAACGCGGCCTCATTGATCTGGGGAAACAGTAGCTCGCCGTTACGAATTGAGCAAAAAGCGCTGTGAGTTGGAAATCGTAGCTCAATATCTGTTTCCAAATCACCAGCCCTGGTTGGTGAAAAGCTTTCGCGTAAAAATGCGTGCATGCGACTCTCCTAAATGTTCCGCCCAAAACACGCGAAACGCCGGGTTTTCCCAAGGTGTGATGCTGATGCAGATTACCCAGGCACGCTAGAAGCTATCAGAGCTTTTGTCGAATTGTCGAGCAGCATTAGACGACCAAGATCGATAAGCTCTAGACTCTGGTGGTTCCCTATCGCTACAGTACAGAATCTGCATAAGGCCTAAAGTCATGACATTTTTGTACGAATACCTGATGTTCCTAGGCCAAGTTGTCACGTTAGTCGTCGCGCTAATTGTCGTGATCTCATTTTTTGCATCACTGAGCGGCCGAGGCCAGCAAGGATCGTTGGGCCACTTAGAGGTCGTGAAGCTTAATGAGCGTCTCCGAGATTTACGCTTTTCTATGGAAAGGCATTTGTTGACAGAAGATCAGGCAAAAAAGCAGCACAAGCTTGAGCTAAAGGCGGAAAAAGCGCAGTTGAAAGCGGCGGCAAAACAAGATGGGAAGAAAGCGGCGAAGCAGAAGTTGGCCCAAAACGAGCAACCGACGGTTTCAACAAAGTCCGTATCAGAGTCGATGGCAACAGCCGAATCTGATCAGGAAGGGGAGATCGACGGCCTATCGTTGGCTCTTGATGGTGAAAACAAGCCTCAGCGAACTTTTGTTATTCACTTTGATGGAGACGTTGCGGCATCTGGAGTTGAACATTTGCGGATTGAGGTCAGCGCCGTGCTAACCATGGCAACGACATCAGACGAAGTAGTGGTGTGCATCGAAAGCCCAGGCGGCATGGTGCATAGCTATGGTCTTGCTGCATCGCAAATGATGCGTATTCGGTCCAAAGGTATCCCTCTTACCGCAGTCGTTGATCGAGTAGCGGCAAGCGGCGGCTATCTGATGGCTGCGGTAGCGAACAAAATCGTGGCGGCGCCTTTCGCTCTGATCGGGAGCATTGGTGTCGTAGCACAGATTCCTAATGTCCATCGATTACTGAAAAAAAATGACGTCGATGTGGAAGTACTTACTGCCGGTAAGTACAAACGAACTCTCACCCTGCTAGGCGAAAATACTGAGGAAGGGCGTGAGAAATTTCGCCAAGAGCTTGAAGATGTGCATGCGTTGTTCCAAGAATTTGTAATCGAGAATAGACCCGATTTGGATATCGAGGCTGTAGCTACGGGTGAAGCGTGGTACGGCTCTCGTGCGCTCGAACTGCACTTGGTTGATGAGCTAGCGACAAGTGACGAATACATCAGCGATCAGTGTCAGCGGCACGATGTTTACGGTGTGGCATGGGTTGAAGTGAAAAAGCCGTTAGAACGCTTGTTAGACAAGACCAACAGTGCTCTTGATCGCGTCAATCACATGCTTGAATTTGTCAGAAAGTAGGAGGATAGATGGGTTTTAAGGCATTTCGCGTAGAGAAAACCGACACAGGTTACAGCCGCAGCGTCATCGAAAGACAAGAGAGTGATCTGCCTGAGGGGGAGCTATTGATTGAGGTGAAATATTCCTCGCTCAACTTCAAAGATGGTCTCTCTGCGACCGGCAATCCTGGGGTTACTCGTAACTTCCCGCACACTCCAGGCATTGATGCAGCGGGTGTTGTAATCCAATCCAGTAGCGCAGACTTCTTACCTGGGGACGAAGTCATTGCAATAGGGTTTGATCTAGGTATGGGCACGTCTGGTGGGTTTGCCGAGCGGGTCAGTATTCCTGCGGCATGGGCGGTGAAGCGCCCTGCAGGACTAACGCTTCATTCTAGTATGATTATTGGGACGGCCGGGTTTACGGCAGCCGAGTGCGTGCTTAAACTCGAAAGATCAGGCATGACACCCGCCTCTGGGCCTATCTTGGTGACTGGTGCAACTGGAGGAGTGGGCTCGGTAGCCGTTAAGCTCCTGGCGCAGTTGGGTTTTGATGTCACCGCGGTTACCGGGAAAGAAGAAAAAACCGATTGGCTCAAGTCGCTGGGTGCTTCCAACGTCATCAGCCGAGAACAGGCTGCCGTTGGCGCAGATAAGCCGATGTTACCGGAAACTTGGGGCGGTGTTGTAGATACCGTAGGGGGTGACATCCTCTTCAATGGAGTAAAAAGTCTCAAGTATGGGTGCAGTCTTGCGGCCTGTGGTTTGGTGGCCGCTCCCACGTTTGGCGCTTCAGTACTGCCATTTATTTTGCGCCATGTGAACCTGTTGGGCATCGATTCGGTACAGCTACCCATTGAGCAAAAAACTGAAATTTGGGAGCTTTTGGCGACAGATTGGTCGATGGACCTATCGGACCTTGAAGAAGTCTTAACCCTTGATACCCTCTCGAATGCAATTGATCGTATTTTGGCAGGTCAAATGGTTGGCAGGGGTGTATTACACCTGTAATCACCGTTGGCTGTATTCATTTGCGCCTCCGGGCGCATTTTTCTCGCTCCGCCGCAGCGCTCAATCCCGCCGCAGCGCTGGATCAGCTGCGATTGGATTGGGGTATTTTGAGACAACCCAATAACTGTTCGCCAGCATGGTGAGCACTGTCGCCGTTTGCAGTATTGCGGCACTCTCTACCTCCAAAAGCGATGCGTTCAAGGCCACATAGCTTACGAGCAGAGAAAACTCCGATGCTTGGCCGAGGCGCGCGCCCACTTCTCTTGAGGTGGCTGGGCTTTCGTCTTGTATCGTTAGTAGACGCGTGAATGTCCACGGTTTAATGAGCAGTATGGCGGTCGCCAACACAAGGATCGGCAGCCAAACACTTTGCAGCACTGTTAAGTTGATCGAAGCACCGACAGTGAAAAAAAACAGAACAAGAAAAAAATCTCTCAATGGACGTAAGTGAGTTGCAATATATTGAGCAATAGGGCTTGTTGCGAGGCTTACTCCCGCAATAAACCCGCCAACCTCATATGACAAACCGAGATTGTGGGCCACCTGCGCAACAGCAAGGCACCAACCAATGGCCAGCAAAAAAATATACTCATGAAATGCGTCAAATCGCTCGAGCAAGGGGAGTACGGCGAATTTGACCGTTAGCAACGCGCCAAAGATTAGTAACGGCAAACCCAGGGCTAAAGTGAAGAGGGCAACATTCCCCTGATTTCCTGCGCCGCCCATATACCCAATTAGCAGTAGGGCGATGATGGCAATCAGGTCCTGAACCAGCAACAGGCTGATGACGAGCTGACCTACATGGCGATGATGAAGCACTGTTGTAGGGAGCAGTTTGATGCCTAAAATTGTGCTGGAAAACGTTGCGCCGATTCCCACGATAATAGCTTCCAGCATCGTGTAACCAAAACCCAACATAACTGCAGCACCTGTGATAAAAAAAACAGCCGTGGTGCCCAATGCTGTCAGAAATGATTCACCAAGCATATTTTTGAGTTTGCTCGTCGGTAGGTCGAGGCCCACCAAGAACAACAAAAAGATGATGCCTATTTCAGCAATGTTAGATAGCAGCGCAGTATCTGCGACAAGTGACAGGCCAAATGGGCCAGCAAGCGCACCTAGAGCGATGTAGGCAACCAGAACAGGCTGGCGCGTATATAGGGCAATCGTCGCAATGACCGTAGCGCCGCTGAAGATCAGGAAAAACGACTGCAGTATGTCTGTTTCTATCATCCTGCAAGAGTATCGCAGGCTTGACTAAAGCGCCTTAGAGAACGGTGGAGTAGGCGAAACTACTGATCCTTGATAATGCTGCCGGTAAGGCGAGATCCACTTCAACGCTGTTTCAACATTGCGCCCATTGGGTAACTCAATAACATTGAAACCGCATCGCGCGAGGAAGTGTGAGATGTCTTCGTGGATGTTGCCGCGGGCGACTAGGTCCCTCTTGTAAGCTAAGCGAGTCCGCAGCAGTACGGCCAACGAGAGTCCTCGACCGTCGGTGAATGCGGGGAATTCAATGGCAATAGCCGAGGCCTGCAGCCAGTTGTTTGATGGCTCGCTATCGACCCCGACTTGTAATGACTGGCCGGCCTCCCAAGCATCCTCGTTCAGCCAATCGGTCGCAGGCTCCTCGCAAATCGTCCACTGGTCGGACAACAACCTAAGTAGCTGAGGCATAAACACTCTCCTTGAAAGGTTCTATCCCGATGCGGTCGAAACAACCCAAAAATGATTCTTCGTCAAATCGGTCTCGCAGATAGACCTGCAATATTTTATCGATGACATCGCAAACTTCGACTCTTGCGACAGACGGGCCCACTATTTGCCCCAGCTTGGGTTTATGCCCAGAGTGTCCGGCGTGCCCGCCAAGCGATATCTGGTAGAACTCTTGCCCTTTCTTGTCCACGCCCAAGATACCGATATGCCCGACGTGGTGGTGGCCGCAGGCATTCATGCACCCAGAAATGTTGAGGTCCAGATCACCAAGGTCGAACTGAAAATCATATTCCGAAAATCTTCGTTGGATTGCCTCAGCTACAGGAAGAGATTTGGCGTTAGCTAGCGAACAATAATCACCACCCGGGCAGCAAATTATGTCGCTGAGCAAGCCAACGTTAGCGCTGGCTAAGTTCATCTCGCTAGCTTCCTGCCAAAGACCGAATAAAGCAGTTTTTGGGATATGCGGTAAGACAAAATTCTGTTCATGGCTGATCCGAATTTCACTGAAACTGTATTTGTCAGCCCACCTAGCTACTGCGTTCATCTGCTCCGCTGTGACATCTCCTGGCGGTATGCCAATGGGTTTAGTTGATAGAGTTACCACGGCATAACCATCGGCCCGATGCGCTGTAACATTGTGTTGAATCCAGCGATTGAAAGCTGGATTTGTCAGCCGCAGATTGGCCAGTTGATTGGTCACATCCGGTTGCGCGGTAAAAGCTGGAGGCGCAAAGGACGCGCTTAGTTTTCGCAACTCAACCGCTGGCACGATGCTAGAGCTGTCTTTAATCGCCAGCCACTCTTCATCAACTCGTTCTTTGAAACCTTGGGCCGTTAGTGCGCGCACCAATATTTTGATTCGCGCCTTGTATTTGTTATCCCTTCGGCCGTAGCGGTTGTAGACCCGCATGATCGCCTCGACGTAGGTGAGAAGATCTTTGACAGGAAGATTTTTGTGGATAAGCGCGCCCAGCACCGGGGTTCTCCCCAAGCCACCCCCAGCATAGATGTCGGCGTGGGCTTCTTCTGGCAGCTCTGGGCTACCGTAAATGCGGATTCCAATATCGTGCACTCCGATCGCTGCGCGATCTTGGTCGGCGCCCGTGACCGCGATTTTGAATTTGCGTGGCAGCCATTCGAATTCAGGGTGAGAGGTTGACCACTGACGCAACAGCTCGCAGTAGGGGCGCGGGTCAATCTGCTCGTCAGCGGCGGCTCCAGCAAACTGATCTGTCGTTACGTTACGAATACAGCTGCCACTCGTTTGGATCGCATGCATGTCTACATCTGCTAAGACCTGCAGTATGTCCGGTACCTCGGCAAGTTCTGGCCAATTGAACTGGATGTTTTGACGTGTAGTGAGATGGCCGTAACCACGGTCGAAGTCTGTTGAAATTTTAGACAAAGCTCGCAGTTGAGTGCTTGAAAGCGTCCCGTATGGAATAGCGATGCGAAGCATTGGAGCAAGGCGTTGAATATACAGGCCGTTACGCAATCGTAGCTGTAGAAACTGATCCTCGGTAAGTTCACCCGCTAGATAACGTTCGGTCTGATCTCGATAGTGGGCTACTCGATCGTTGACGAATACTTTGTCAAATTCGCTGTATTGATACATGCGCGAATGGCTCCTTTTCAGGCGATGGCATAGTTAGATGGTTAGACTATTCTGACGGCCGAACTTTAACGCAGAGGTGGGGAAGTCGGGTCAGTCCGTTTCGTTCTATCGAAATAATCAAAGGGTTCGCTGAGGATGCGACGAGCGGATGTATTAGATTTTTCTAATATTGGTGGCATCCGTGAGTGCTGTTGATTGGTGACGTTGCAAGAAGCGAGTTATCGCGTGTTGACGATGTATCGGGCTTGTACTGGTTCCCGGCACGCCTATAATTGCGCCCGAAATGCAGGGTTTTATCGTTTAAAAGCGCTGCAAAATTACTTATCGCAGGAGCGGGACTTATGAGTGACGAACAGCAAAGCGTGGTGGAAACAGTGGAAGAGTCCGGGGCGAATACTGCGACAGCCTCAAACAGCGATTCACTTGCAGACGTTACTGCGATTCTCGTGATCTTCACCGCGGCCGTAATGTTCTGCGTTTTCTATATTTCTGGTTGGTCTTTCGACCTCTAACGGCATCTCATCGAGAGCCTTGCTCGGACAAGAGGCCTGGTTCCGAGAGAAGCGGATCAAAAGTCAAAGATCAAAAACCAAAGATCCAGAGGCAGAGATATCAGTCGACAAGACAAGGCTGTAGGCGCTGTCTAGCAAGTTCAGGCGTCCATTGCTTGCGCGCGGCGTAGTCGCTTAGCTGGTCTTCATCGATCTTACCGACGCCAAAATATTTTGCTTCCGGATGAGAGAAATACCAACCGCTAACAGCCGCCGCAGGACTCATGGCGAAGCTTTCTGTTAGCTCTATGCCGGTTTTTGGTGTTGCATTTAACAGCGCGAAGAGCGTTTCTTTTTCACTGTGTTCCGGACAGGCAGGGTAACCGGGAGCGGGTCTTATACCTCGATAACGTTCTTTGATCAGGCCTTCGTTGTCCATTTCCTCGTTTGCGGCATACCCCCAAAAGTCACATCTGACACGTTCGTGTAAGTACTCGGCAAACGCCTCGGCAAATCGATCGGCCAAGGCTTTGATCATGATCTGATTGAAGTCGTCGTTCGGGAAATCTTCAAGAATGTTCTCCAGGTTGCCGCCACTGGTGACTGCGAAACCGCCCAGATAGTCCGGCACGCCGACAGGTGCAATGAAGTCTGCAAGGCAAAGATTGGGGCTTAAGTCATCTGGTTTCGGTGCCTGCTGTCGTAAGTGGTAGAGGTCTACCAGTGGCTCGTTACGTTCTTCATTGGTGTACACGCGGATATCGTCGCTGCCCAACCGGTTCGCCGGCCAGATGCCAACCACGCCACGACACTGTAATCGTCCGTCCTTTACTAACCAATTCAGTCTTTCTTGTGTGTCTTCCCATAGACTTGTCGCAGCTTCACCAACGACCTCATCCTGTAAGATTCGCGGAAATTTGCCGGCAAGCTCCCAGGTCATGAAGTAGGGCGACCAGTCGATGTAGGGGATCAATTCCTCCAGTGTCGGTTCGATGGTCTGAATTTCTGGCTTGTTGGGCGCCGGTGGTATGTATTCAGACCAGTTGCAAATCTGAGGATTTGCCCGAGCAGATTCAAGGCTTAGAAAGGCTCGTTTCTCTCGGCGTGCTTCTACGCGATGCTTAATAATCGCGTATTCGTCA
>CAJWZG010000075.1 GCA_913049565.1 uncultured Gammaproteobacteria bacterium | reverse complement strand
ATTAGGGGAGACTCTAACGGAATTTCTTCCACAGCATATTGGCGGTAAAGAGCCAACTTCCACGAAAAAAAGCCTTTAGTGCTGGGTACGGTTGCGCATTTTAGTTTGTGAAGCCACCTTAATGAGGTCTCGGGTGGCAATTTACGAGAGCTTTTCGACATTTGCGAAGCGGCGCGCAAGTCAGAGGCTTTTCACGTCATCCTGGTTAGTCCTCCTCGTACTGATGGCTTCGGACGCGTGGTCTTCGCCGCATTATGGGAACGAAGAGCGTCAGCGCAACACACCCATCGTAGTGATGTTGTCGCTCGACGGTTTTCGATATGACTACCTTGGACAGTACTCGGAGCAAAGCAGTAATCTACGCGGCATCGCCAACAGCGGTATACAGGTTTCTGGATTGATCCCAGGCTTTCCCAGCAGTACATTTTCAAACCACTACAGTATTGTCACCGGCCTCTACCCCGGTAATCACGGCATTATCGGCAACAGTTTTTTTGACCGGAAGCGTCAGGCCACTTATCGATTGGGTGATCGCGAGGCGTTTGAAGACGGTACTTGGTACAGGGGTGAGCCTCTTTGGGTCGCCGCAGAAAAAGCAGGTCTTCGTACTGCGAGCTTTTTTTGGGTGGGCAGTGAAGCGGACATTCAAGGCATCAGGCCAACCTACTACGAGATCTATGACGGCAGCGTTCACAACGGTGCTCGGGTCGATCAAGTGCTGGATTGGTTGGCGCTACCTTTGGGCGAAAGGCCAAACTTGGTTACGATGTATTTTTCGCTAGTGGACTCTGCCGGCCATCGCTATGGACCAAACAGCAAAGAGGTTCGCCAAGCAATTGATAGCGCAGACCGGCAAGTGGCCCGCCTGTTGGCGGGTCTTGAGGCCATCGAGCACCCCGTTTATTTGTTAATTTCCTCAGATCACGGCATGCATAGCGTGGATTCTGAGCAAACTGTGTTTCTCGAAGATTTCATTGATCTGAGGGATTGGCGGGGCGCCAACCGAATTGTACCCGGGGGGGCTTATGCTTTTTTTTACAGCGACGATAAACAGTTGATCCAGCGAGTGAAGGCTGGGCTGACCGATGTCGACGGGCTGCAGGTTGTCAGCCCCAAGGATTTTCGCTCGATCCTGAACTTCCCTCAGCGTGGTGCACGCATGCCGGATTTAGCGGTGGTTGCAGAGGCGCCAAGATATCTGAGTTTTCGGCGCGGGAAAGGGCGAAAGCCACCAGTGGGAGCCCACGGGTACCTGCCTCAAACCACACCTGAGATGAAGGGGATTTTTTACGCGAAAGGCCCTCGAATACCGCGGGGAAAGAAGCTGCCAGACGTGGAAAACATCCACATTTATCCGTTGGTTTTAAACTTGTTGGGTATTGATAGCACGAAACCGGTGGATGGGGATCCGGCAGTGCTTGTGCCTCATCTCAAGGAACGGTGACAGGTGGTCAAGAGTCGAGTAGAAAACGTAGAGAAAGGTCTAAAGGTTCCACACTTTTGGTCAAATCCCCACAAGAAATGTAATCCACACCGGTGGCGGCGATAGCAGCAATGCTCTCTTTGGTGATCCCGCCGGACGCCTCCAGCAACAACTTTCCCCGGGCCATCGCTACGGCTCTTTCGCTATCCCTGAGCGAAAAGTTATCAATTAGAGCGATGTCTGCACCTGCATCAATGGCCTCCTGCAACTCGTTAAGGCTCTCCACCTCAATCTCAACCGGTTTGTCTGCATAGGCCTGCTGGGCTGCGATTATCGCCTGTGTGATGCCGCCGGCCGCGGCAATATGGTTCTCTTTGAGCAAAAATGCGTCAAACAGCCCCGTTCTGTGATTATTCCCGCCACCGCATTTCACTGCGTATTTTTGTCCTAGCCGCAAGCCGGGCACTGTTTTGCGGGTATCAAGGAGTTGTGCCTTGGTGTCTCTGATGAGCTCAACATACTCAGCCGTCCGTGTCGCGGTACCCGATAGTAACTGGACGAAGTTAAGCAGGGTGCGCTCGGCACTAAGCAAACTGCGTGCACCTCCGTGTAACTCGAACAAAATCTGATCGGGTGATACTCGATTGCCATCCTTGACTCGCCAATCGACCTGCACGTCAGGGTCTACTAGCTTCAATGTCTCTTCTACCCAAGGTGCGCCACAAAAGACGCCGGCTGCACGAGTAATCACGCGAGCACTAGCGTGTGAGCTCCTATCGATCAAGCTGGCGGAAATATCACCATCACCTAGATCTTCTGCCAATGCTTCGCGTACGTTAGTGCTAATGGCCTCTGTTAAGCTGCGGTCATCGATAGGGTGAAAGTGCAAAGAAGAAGTCATCTGTTGTCTCTGTTGGCTAGCCTATGGTGTTCGTGCTTCGACAAATTACGACGTTCGCGGTGACTTATGCAGGCTTTCGCAACGCGTTGGTCATCTATTCGTGAGACAATCATGACATGGAAATCAATTCGGCACATTGCCTGACCAGCGCTGTAATGCGTTATAGCGAGCACTGTGACGAGCCCAATATTGATTCAACACAGTCGCTGGGTTTGCAGGGTACTTTTCAAAGCGAACTCATTGTCCTGCACTGCGTGTCGCTGCCCGCCGGCTCCTTTGGCAACGGGGCCCCCAGTCGTCTGTTTACTGGCGAATTGGATTGCACAGAGCATCCGGAGTTTTCCAGTCTCCAAGGCGTACGGGTCTCCCCACATCTGCTTATTGATCGGCTAGGCAACATTGAGCAGTTTGTACCATTTGACCGAGGCGCATGGCATGCGGGCTCGTCGACTTGGAAGCAGCGACCAAGCTGCAACAAATTTAGTGTGGGCATTGAACTCGAAGGTACGTGGGACAGCGCCTTCACTAAAAGCCAATACGCCGCGCTAACAGACGTTTGCTTGGCGCTTTGCAGCCGTTATCCGAGATTGAGCCCAGACAATATCGTGGGGCATCAAGAGGTGTCTCCCGGCCGCAAAGAAGATCCGGGCCCTCATTTCGATTGGGCAAAACTGCTGATTCCACTGCACCGCCAACTATACGGCAACCGGGTATCAACGGTCTCAGAGGCGTAATGACGAACTAGGTGCAACAAGGGAGTGGACTATTGAAACATCCAGACCTGCAAGGTTTTGATGCTGATGAACAACAAGAGTGGTTGGATGCCCTAGAAGGCGTACTTAACCGCGAAGGGGTGGCTGCGGCGTCGGCGCTGCTGCAAAGTTTGGCGGACCGTTTGACCCTCACGGGGGCAAGCCTACCGTTCTCCGTCTCGACTCCTTACCGCAATACGATCCCTGCTGCTGATGAAACGCCAATGCCTGGCGATCTGTTTATGGAGCGCCGCATTCGTAGCTTGATACGTTGGAACGCGCTGGCGATGGTTGTTCGAGCCAACCGGCGACCGGGGGATTTAGGTGGTCACATTTCGAGTTTTGCCTCATCTGCGACTTTATATGACGTCGGATTTAACTACTTCTTTCGTGCGCCTTCGCCCGCGGCATCGGAGCAAAAGCACAGCCGCTCGGGTGACCTAGTTTACTTTCAAGGCCACGCGGCCCCCGGTATCTATGCGCGATCATTTTTGGAAGGTCGGCTCAGCGAAGCCCAAATGGATAATTTTCGCCGGGAGACTAGTGGCGAAGGACTGTCTTCCTACCCACATCCTTGGTTAATGCCCGACTACTGGCAGTTTCCGACGGTCTCAATGGGTTTGGGTCCTCTACAGGCAATTTATCAAGCGCATGTTATGAAGTACCTCGATTCGCGAGGCCTAGTTGAGATGGGCGACCGCAAAGTGTGGGCCTTTCTAGGTGACGGGGAGTGCGATGAGCCCGAGTCGCTTGGTGCACTATCTCTGGCAGGCCGAGAAAAACTCGATAATTTGATTTTTGTGGTTAACTGCAACTTACAGCGCTTGGATGGCCCAGTACGAGGAAATGGCAAGATTATTCAAGAGTTGGAAGGTTACTTTCGCGGTGCGGGGTGGAATGTCATCAAGGTGGTTTGGGGTAGGCTTTGGGATCCGCTGTTCGTCAAAGATTCTAAGGGTCTGATGCAGTACGCGATGGACGCTACGGTAGATGGTGAGTATCAGAATTTTAAAGCCAAGGGTGGCAAGTACGTCCGAGATAACTTTTTCGCTAAAGACCCTGAGTTACTGCAGATGGTCGAGCATCTAAGCGATGAAGATATATATCGTCTCAACCGGGGCGGACATGACCCCTACAAGATTTATGCGGCCTATCACGCCGCAGTAAATCACACAGGGCAGCCTACGGTTATTCTGGCAAAGACCGTTAAGGGCTATGGCATGGGTGATGCGGGTGAGTCTGAAAACACCACCCATCAGGTAAAGAAGCTTAGTCTTGAAGAGCTGAAATACTTTCGCGATCGATTTGATGTTCCGCTGAGTGATGATCAACTCGAGGACGTTCCCTATTATCGGCCTTCGCCCGAGAGCTCCGAGATGCAATATTTGCGGCAGAGTCGCGAGAAGCTGGGGGGTCTTATGCCGAGAAGGGTAGTGGATCAACAACGGCATGAAATTCCCCCTTTGTCGGCGTTCAAAGCCCAAATTGATGGTAGCGGCGACCGTGAAATCAGCTCGACTATGGCCTTTGTTCGCATACTGGCGACGCTATTGCGTGACAAAAATCTCGGCAAGCGAGTCGTACCCATTGTGCCGGACGAAGCCCGCACATTTGGGATGGAAGGTATGTTTCGTCAACTGGGTATCTATTCTTCCGAGGGTCAACTCTATGAGCCAGAAGATTCTGATGAGCTTGCTGCCTACAAAGAATCCAAATCCGGTCAAGTTTTAGAAGAGGGGATAAACGAAGCCGGTGCGTTTGCTGCTTGGATGGCTGCGGCAACCAGCTACTCAACCCACCAGTACACCCTGCTACCTTTTTACATTTATTACTCGATGTTTGGATTTCAGCGCATCGGTGATCTCGCTTGGGCAGCAGGTGATCTGCAGGCGAAAGGTTTTTTGTTAGGTGGCACAGCGGGTCGCACAACACTCAATGGTGAAGGATTGCAGCACCAAGACGGGCACTCTCATCTATTGGCGTCGACCATACCCAATTGCGTCAGCTACGACCCCGCATATGCATTTGAGTTGGCCATCATCATCCGCCGAGGTCTTGAACATATGTATGTTGAGCAAACTCCAGTTTACTACTACCTGACCTTGATGAACGAGCCGTATCAACATCCCGCGATGCCTGAAGGTGTGGCAGATAGTGTCATTAAGGGAATGTATCTATTGGAGACCTTGGGCGATGAGACAGCACCCAAGGTCAGACTACTCGGCAGCGGCGCACTGCTCCCCGAAGCAAGGCGAGCAGCGCAGGAGCTAGTGCAGACATTTGGCGTAAGCGTGCAGGTCTACAGCGTGACCAGCTACACAGAGTTGGCTCGGGATATTCAAGATCGCCAGCGAGAAAGGTTGATCAACAATGCCGAGGGCGGAGGGATCAGCCATGTAAGTGACCTGTTGAATAATGATGAATGGAGTGAGGCGCCAGTGATTGCAGTGTCCGATTACGTCAAGGCGTTGCCCGAACAGCTTCGCGGAGCTATCGACGCGCCGCTGCGGGTGCTCGGTACCGATGGGTTTGGACGCAGTGACACGCGACAAAAGCTGCGCGCGTTTTTTGAGGTGGATAGCGCATTTATTCAATACAGCGCGCTTAGCGAGTTAGTCTCAGCAGGGCACATGCAGTTAGATCTGCGCGACATACGAGAACAGCTTAAAATTGATATCCATAGAGAAAATCCACGCCAGCATTGACGCCGAGGCGGTATGTGTTCGAATTGAAGGCCGATGATTGCAGAGTACGGATTGAGGTAGTGATTTGAATATCGTGTTACCCGGATTGGGCGATATAGACGAGGTCGAGGTCACAGAGATCAGCGCCGTGATTGGTGATATGTTGGATGCCGACGATCCAATCATTGTCATTGAGAGTGACAAAGCCTCTATGGAGGTACCCGCTGGATCCGCAGGCACATTGGTCAAGCTATATGTGAGTTTGGGCGACCGTCTGGGCGAAGGTGCCATCATTGGCCAAATTAAAACAGATGCCGACGGGGAAGCCATCGAATCGGCGACTGCGCTGGAACCTCAATCCGTGAGTGAACAACAATACCCAATCGCAGAGGAGCCTAACGAAAACTATTCCACAGGCAGCAGCGCACATACCGTTGAAATACGGGTTCCAGATCTCGGTGATATTGAGCAGGTTGAAGTGATTGAGGTGGCAGCCGAATCCGGAAGTAAAGTTAGCCCCGGAGATTTGTTGGTTGTCTTAGAGTCCGACAAAGCTTCCGTGGAAATTCCTGCTGAGGTTAACGGTGTACTGATTGATGTATGTGTTGCCGTGGGTGACCAGGTTAGCGAGGGGAGTGTGTTGGCACTGGCACAGGTTGCCGAGCCACTGCGTGAGCTAATCGTGCCGGAACCTGAACTTATCCAGGCATCTCGACAAACTAGTCCAAAAACAAACCAAACAGCAAACGCGGAAGTTGCTGTGAGCAATGATGATCAGGGGCCACAGGCGCAATCAAGCCTAGCGTCCATGATATCGAGTGCAGATAGCGGTCACGTCTACGCGGGACCAGCCACTCGACGTTTGGCGAGGGAAATCGGCGTACCCCTGCGCTATGTAGTCGGTAGCGGTAATCGCGGTCGTATCACCAAGGATGATGTGAAAGCGTGGGCTAAGGCGCGGCTGAATGCCCCAACGAATGCATCTGCTGAGGGCGTTCTCGGGATACCCTCATTGCCCACCTTAGATTTTGCAAAGTTTGGCATCATTGAAGAAGTACCGCTTAGTCGTATTCAAAAGCAAGTTGCTGCCAACATGCATCGCTCGTGGTTGAACATCCCTCATGTCACTCAGCATGCTCATGCCGACATCGATGACTTGGAGACGTTTCGTCAAGGGATGAAGGCCGAAGCAGAAACGCGAGGCATTAAACTGACGCCGCTCCCATTCATCATAAAAGCGGTATGTCAGACGCTTAACGCGCATCCCAAACTCAATGGTTCTCTCAGCGCTGATGCAGAGCGTTTGGTGTTCAAGCGTTATATGAATATTGGTATTGCCGTTGATACCCCAGACGGGCTCGTCGTGCCCGTGATCCGTGGCGCGGACAAAATGGGCGTTTGGGCGCTAGCAGAAAAAGCTCAGGAGCTGGCAGAAAAGGCGCGCACGAAAAAACTGGCATTAGATGATTTAAGCGGGGGCACATTTACGATATCGAGCCTCGGGAATATGGGTGGAACAGGGTTTACGCCAATTATTAATGCCCCCGAGGTTGCGATTTTGGGCGTGGCGAAATCTACCGTGCAGCCGGTCTGGCAGGGCACTGAGTTTGCACCGAAACGACAGTTACCCTTGAGTCTTTCCTATGATCACAGGGTGATTAATGGCTCTGATGGCGGTCACTTTATGGTTACGTTAACCGAGCTGTTGTCAGATATTCGGCGATTGTCGCTATAGCTCACGTTGCTTGTCCTCGCCTAAGACGCAGGTCCACGCCACTGGGTTTCGGCCTGGTCTTGCTGCAGCGTTCGCGCTAACACAAAGAAAAAATCGCTGAGTCTGTTTAGACAGGCGCCTGCTTTGTTCAGTCGCTGTGTTTGATCCTCGGTAAGTTCATCGTGCCATGCTTCAATGGCGGCCCAAAGATCAGTCTCCGCTCTTCGACAGATCGTGCGGCACAGGTGGGTCTGGGCAGTGGGTAAGCTGCCGCCGGGGATGACAAACTCAGTTAGAGGGGGCAACTGATCGTTCATCTGTTCAATATGCCTACTCAGAGCCGCTAAGCTTTCTTCCACCGCAGGAGGGTTATACTCGCCCAGCATTGCCAGTACGCCGCCGACATCGAACAGCAACTGCTGCTGCTCGCTTAGAATGATGTCGATGCCCGATTCTTCGATATGACACCGCAACAGACCTAGGGCGCTGTTGAGTTCATCTGCACTGCCGAGTGCACGAATCAGCGGATCAGCTTTGCTCACTTTTGCATTGTTACCAAGTCGTGTTTGGCCTGAATCACCGTTGCGCGTGGTGACTTTCGTAATACGTGAGGTGCTGCTAGTGGGTTTTGTCTTCATAAGGGCTCGGTGTTTGTAAGGCACAGGCATAGTGCTAACCTGCATGAAATAATCAACCTGCTAAGGCAGGTTTTAACACACACAGGGACTGCTTGGTCAGTCAACACGGAGGGCAAATGCCGTCATTTGATGTGGTTTCTGAGATGGACATGCACGAGGTCCGTAATGCGGTAGATCAGGCGGTTAGAGAACTGGGTACGCGCTTTGACTTTCGGGGTGTTGACGCAAAGATCGAGTTGGAAGAAGAAAGTGTTCTGCTAACGGCGCCTGAGGAATTTCAGATTGGGCAGCTAAAAGACATTTTGCGTAGCAAAATGGCGAGTCGAAACGTTGACAGCCGTGCCTTGGTGCCGGGCGATATCGAAGGAGCAGGTAAGGTGAAGCGTCAGCGCTTCACCATGGCTCAGGGTTTAGACAAAGATAACGCGCGGTTGGTTACCAAGGTGCTGAAAGAATCGAAACTAAAAATTCAAAGCCAAATCAACGGCGATAAAGTTCGGGTAACAGGGAAAAAACGAGACGACCTACAAGACGCGATAGCGGCTCTAAAGGACAGCGACTTGAGCATACCGTTGCAGTACAACAACTTTCGCGACTAACCGGCGTAATGCACTCATCAAAAGACACTCTGCGTGAACGGGCAAGGCAGAGTGTATTGTTCCAAATCCTCCTCGACCGACGCATGCTCAGTTGCGTGGCGATCGGTTTTAGCTCAGGGCTTCCTCTTTACGTCGTCATGCAATTGGTTCCCGCTTGGCTGCGTTTAGAGGGTGTTTCTCTTGCAGTTATTGGTTTCTTTACTGCTGTTCAATCGCCCTACGTCGTTAAATTTCTCTGGGCGCCGGTTCTAGAGCGATTCCCGCTGACGCGTCTAGGACGCCGTCGAAGCTGGATGCTGGTCACGCAAATTCCTCTGGTGGTGCTGATTGGTTCTCTAGGGTTTTGGCAACCCTCCAATCAAATGACAGTACTGGTTGTTATATCAATTGCGTTGGCTTTTTTTAGTGCGACACAAGATATCGTGCTAGATGCTTATAGAAGAGAAATTCTAGACACCGACGGCGAGTTGGCCTTGGGCAACGCGGTGCATATTCAAGCTTATCGGGTCGCAGGTCTTGTCCCTGGCGGGCTTGGTTTCTATCTCGCTGACCATATTGCTTGGGATCTAAACTTCATGGTGATGGCATCTTTCATGACGGTCGGATTGCTTTTGACGATGCTTATTTCCGAGCCAAAGGGAGTTGCTCCACCACCTCGTTCGTTATGGCATGCCACAGTCATGCCGTTTCGGGAGTTTTTTCAACGCAGAGCATTGGGGCCTGCGTTGGCGCTATTGGCGTTTATGGTCTTTTATAAGCTTGGCGACAGCATGGCTACTGCTCTTATATCGGTCTTTTACATTGATATGGGATTCAGTATGACCACTATTGCTTCGGTGGTTAAGGTCGTGTCGTTTTGGTCGGTTATTGTTGGCGGTGTGGTGGGTGCCGTCGTTGTCGTCTATATCGGCATCAACCGAGCGCTTTGGATATTTGGTGTCGTTCAGATGGTCACGATTTTGGGGTTCGTTTGGCTTTCGCAATCAGGCGCAGACCCGTGGGTCCTCGCCGTCGTGGTGGCTGGCGAATATCTCGGTGCAGGACTTGGCTCATCGGCATTGGTAGCCTTTATCGCTCGCGAAACGTCGCGGTTGGCAGTGGCAACTCAATTTGCTTTGTTCACTGCATTGGCGTCGCTACCCCGGGTGGTAGCTGCAAGTTTTAGCGGCTTGATTGTCGAGGCCGTTGCGTGGTCTAACTTCTTCTACCTATGTGCGCTACTGGCAATTCCCGGTATGGCTTTGTTGTTTTGGGTTGCGCCCTTCAACGCTAAATACGAGTCTAGATCACAGTCAACACCGGCGAGCGACTAAGGCACTTTAGGCGCAGTTAACTCGGCCAGTGATGTTCACGAGTAACGCGATCGCCGGTAAGGCGGGTGCCTTCCTCACGTAAACGTTTTTTTTGTTCGCGCATACGGTCACTGCTTCGAGGAGCAATTTTGAGTGAGGCGTTAACGACCCTATGCCAGGGTAACCGAGTGTCTCTTGGGAGTTTGCCGAGGGTAGTTCCAACAAAGCGGGCATAGCCCGGCAACCCGGCTATCCTCGCAATTTGACCATAAGTGGCAACATAGCCGGCTGGGATGCTGGCGACCACCTGCCAAACGCGCTCCGCATTCGATGGCTCATGATCGGAGCGCCCTGTCGGGCCTTGAATTCGCTTCGATTTGCCCTCAGGTTTGAGGCAACTAACGTCTGAGTTCTCAGAAATGCCTTGGTTACTACTGTTTTTTGCTATGCCCATTGTTGAAATGTATCTGTTGATCACGGTGGCTGGCTACATTGATGCGCTGCCGACCATTGGTTTAGTAATGTTAACCGCGGTGATAGGCGTGTCACTGCTAAAACAACAAGGCCTCGAGACCTTGACGAGAGGTGCTCAGAAGATGCAGCAGGGTCGACTGCCTGCGCAAGAAGTGGCTGAAGGCCTGCTTTTGGCGATCGCCGGTGCCTTGTTGATCACTCCCGGGTTTGTGACCGATGTCATCGGTTTTCTCATTCTCTTGCCGCTAACTAGAGCGGTTATCGCAGCTGTCTTGTTATCCAAAGTACAGGTGCAGGGTTTTCGCAACCCAACGGCAAACCCAAGATCATCAGGCTCTGAGCATTTCGACGACCAATCGAAACCGCGGACGATTGAAGGGGAATACCAGCGCAAAGATTAGCTCGCACCAAGAAGGTGCGCATGTGAGCAAGAAATCGGCAGTTTTTTGCCAGATAACGCGTGACAGACCTTGAAAACCAGCCAACCGGCTCTATTATTCTCTCCGCGCTGGCACTCAAGCAGTGTGAGTGCTAAACCGTTTAGCTGCTAGTTGAGAGCGAGTTGGGGAAACTCAAGCAACGCTTATCGGCTTA
>CAJWZG010000074.1 GCA_913049565.1 uncultured Gammaproteobacteria bacterium | reverse complement strand
AACTTGATCATGTCGACCCCTACGATATATGCGTCGGTCATAGTCGTTCTCCGTTAGGTTCTGTTGTTTGAAGTTACTGTTTAGGTTGAAAAAAGTAGGACAGGTACTGATTTCCGTCGGCGTCTTTGCGACCCAGGGCATCGGCAAAAACCACGTCAACGGGCATATCAAATTCAATGCTGTCCGGGTCGGGTTCGACGTTGATCAGGTTACCCTTGATGGCCGTGCCGTCATCTAAATCAACGATAGCGCTGATGTATGGCACTGCTATGCCCGGAAACGAGCGATAGACGATAGAGTAAGAATATAATTTGCCGCTATTGGGCAATTTAACCGCGCTCATTTGATCTCTGGCACCGCATTTCGAGCAGACATGGCGTTCTCCTAGAAAAGTGCTGCCGCATGCTCCGCATCGTTGACCCTCCAGATAAGGGTCCTCCCCTTCTGGGATTTTTAGGTAAGGCACTGCTGGTAATGGCTGTTCGCTCATGATTCCCCTCAAAGCATGTAAACAATCGTTCACGGTGAATTTGGGCCGTGATGTTGCGTTTAATCATACTATCGCCCTGATCATCCTCATAGACCGAGACCTGGGTTACATTTCAAAAGAATTCTGGAAGCGTTTGTACTTCCCAGCGTCTGATGAAGTCGTATTGTCCGATGGTGCTTGCTCGGCATAGGAGTTCGGGCAAATCAGAGGAGGTGTGCAATGAAATCACTCAAAGTTCGAGATTCTATGGCTATCAATTTGGTTGTCCTCTTTTCCGCTGATAGCCTGATAATTGCGATGGCGACGTTGTTGGAGCGCGGTATTTCTGGAGCTCCGGTGGTGGACGCTGATGGAGGGCTTCTAGGCATGCTGTCGGAAGTTGATTTGATCTCGGTGTTGGTTCAACACAGGTAGTACAATGAGTGCGCCTGCATCTTCGCAGGCTTCATGCAGTGTGAGGTGGATTGCGTCGATCCGGAAATAGATACCATCTCTTTGGCTCAGCAGTTTGTGGCGCGCCTCGGGCATCGATGCCCGGTGTGGGAAAACGGTGTCCTCGTTGGCCAAATGTCTATTCGCGACGCTTTACGTGCGGCCATACTTTTCTCAGGGGACTAATGGGCAAAGACAGTTATAGTTTGTCGCGAATAATCTGATTCACTTGTTGCGGGTTTGCCTTACCTTGAGTGGCTTTCATCACCTGACCGACAAAGAATCCCAGCATTTTATCTTTGCCGCCGCGCAGTTCCTCAAACTGTTTGGGGTTGGCGGTAATCAACTCTTCGATGATCTGGGTCAGCGCGCCGTCGTCGCTCATTTGGGCCAGACTCAACGATTCAATTAACCCATCAACGTTCGCTTTAGCCCCGGTTTCCCAAAGTGCATCGAATAAGGTTTTCGCTGTTTTTGATGACAACGTCCCATCTTCAATGCGCGCGATTAGGGCCGCCATAAGTTGCGGCGTCACCGGACTTTGAGCAAATGACGTATCATTTCGATTTAGGTAGGCAGAAAGCTCGCCCATCATCCAATTGGCGCACTGCTTCGCATTGGCTTGAGCTTCGATAGCGGCGTCAAAGTAGTCTGCGCGCTCAATGTCACCTGAAATCGCATCAGCATCCGCTTCGGATAGTCCAAGATCGCTTATGTATCGGTCCCGCCGCGCTTCCGGCAGTTCAGGTAGGCCTGCGCGCACGCGCTCGACAAACGCCTTGCTAATGGTCAAGGGCATCAGGTCAGGGTCGGGAAAGTAACGGTAATCATTACTTAACTCTTTGCTCCGCATTGATCGTGTTTCATCTTTGTTCGGGTCGTACAAACGTGTTTCTCGATGCACGCGACCACCGCTTTCCAAGACTTCGATTTGTCGGGCAATCTCGTACTCAATAGCTTGTTCTACGAAGCGAAACGAATTGATATTTTTGATTTCAGTGCGTTCACCAAACCCTGACTGACCCATTGGCCGGACTGATACGTTGGCATCACACCGCATGCTGCCTTCGGCCAAGTTGCCGTCACAAATTCCGATGTAGCGAACCAGCGTGTGCATTTGCCGAAAGTACGCGGACGCTTCCTGAGCGCTGCGCATATCGGGCTCAGACACAATCTCCAACAACGGGGTGCCCGTTCGATTTAGGTCAATAGCGGTTTGGCCGGGGTACAGATCATGGACAGATTTACCGGCATCTTCTTCTAGGTGGGCCCGGGTAACGCCCACTATGCGTGGATTTCCGCCATCTGGCGTGATGGTTATCGAGCCCTCGCCGACGATCGGTGTTTCGAATTGGCTGATCTGATAGCCCTTGGGCAAATCAGCATAGAAATAGTTTTTTCGGTCAAATATAGAGTGATGGTTGATTTGGGCGCCAATGGCGGTTCCGAACCTGACTGCCAGTTCAACCGCTCTCTCGTTCAACACCGGCAGGACACCGGGCAAACCAAGATCGACGTTACATGCTTGAGCGTTGGGTTCGGCGCCATAGGCGGTGCTGGCGCCTGAAAAAATTTTGCTCTGAGTTGCTAGCTGGACATGAATTTCCAGTCCGATGACTGCTTCCCAACTCATAGGGCACCTCCCGGTCGCTTGAGGTGCCAGTCGGTATGCCGCTGAAATTGTGCAGCCATCGACAACAGCAGATCTTCACGAAAAGCCGGTGCGATAAATTGCATCCCCATGGGCAGTCCTTGAGAGAAACCGCAGGGCACCGATATGGCGGGCAGCCCTGCCAAACTGGTTGGCACGGTAAACAAATCTTGTTGGTACATTGCTACCGGGTCATCAGTGAGCTGATTTTTTTTGAATGCTGGGGTTGGCGCAGTCGGTGCCAGTAGTAGATCGACGTCAGCAAATGCCTGATTGAAGTCGTTTGTAATAAGTCGCCGAATTTTCTGGGCCTTGAGGTAGTAAGCATCAAAATAGCCGACTGACAGAGTATAGGTACCCGTCAAAATTCGTCGTTTCACTTCTTGCCCGAAACCTTCTTCGCGGGATCTTTCGTATAAATCTTGCAGCGACTGCGGATTTTCACATCGGTGGCCAAAGCGCACACCGTCATATCGCGATAGATTCGTCGAGGCCTCTGCGGACGCGAGTACGTAATAAACAGGAATCGCCGCTTCAGTGTGAGGCAATGAGATTCGGACTAACTTGTGCCCAAGTTTTTCGAGTTCGGTCTGCGCAGCACTGATCGCAGCGAGGTGCTCACCGTCTTGGAAATACTCCTCCGGCAACCCGATAGTCAAAGGACGTTCAAGGTCTTGAATACCGTTGGCAAGCCATTCCGTTAGCCAGTCATCGGTGCGATTCGCGCTGGTAGAATCTTTCGCGTCGAAGCCAGCCATCACACCCAGCATCAACGCCGCATCTTCTGCGTTTCGAGTCATGGGTCCTGCCTGGTCTAGGCTCGAAGCAAAAGCGATCATGCCGTAGCGAGATACGCGCCCGTATGTCGGTTTAAGTCCTGTGATACCGCAGAGCGCGGCCGGTTGGCGGATGGAACCACCGGTATCGGTTCCCGTAGCGCCAGCTACTAATCCTGCAGCTACTGCTGCTGCCGATCCTCCAGAAGACCCACCTGGAACATGAGCACTGTCCCAAGGATTGCTAACGGCACCGAAGAAACTGTTTTCATTGGAAGAACCCATAGCGAATTCATCCATATTGGTTTTACCGACACTGATCATCCCTGCGCTAGCCATGTTGGTGACGACTGTCGCGTCGTAGGGCGAGATGAAGTTGCTCAACATTTTAGAACCTGCCGTGGTCAAAATGCCTGCGGTGCAGAAAATGTCTTTATGTGCGAATGGTAGGCCCAAGGTTGGTCGAGGATCACCCGTCGCCCGTTTTCGGTCGGCGTTTTTTGCTTGTTCTAATGCCAGATTACGATTCACCGAAATAAAGCAATTGGAGGCAGGGTTGGCCATCTCAATTTGATCAAGATGATTTACAACCAGCTCTTCGCTGGAATATTCACCCTTGGTCAGCCCGATGCTCATATCGCGCAGCGTTAAATAACTAGTCATTAAAATATCCTATTCAACGACGCGAGGGACAAGATAGTACTGATCTGCTGTCGCAGGGGCGTTACGTTGGAAGTGTTCGGCATTGGGGGATTCCGTAACCTCATCTGCACGTAAACGCACCGTGGCGTCTAAGGGATGTGACAGCGGTTCTATATTACTGGTATCAACCGCCTGCATTGCGTCTATCATCGACATAATGGCCTCTAGGTCCTTCGCAGCTAATGTTTTTGCCTCTCCGGTCATAGACAGCCTCGCAAGGCCAGCGAGATGCGCAACGTCAATTGCTTGTCCGTCGACTGACGCTTGGCTATTTGGTGAGGTATCGGTGGTTTGTTTTGACATTTCGAATATCTGATTTCTGTCTGATGGGCACAGTGTAAACCGACTCGGTCGGGAATGCTGAATTTGGTTTTTAGGAGAAAGTGCCGCCAACTCAGGATGACTTGTTCCATAAAACGTCGAGTCATCTTTTGCGATGTTCACGCAGGTTGCGGGTGCTTTTCGATACTCATATGCCTATGATTGCGCTTTATTTTTCGGAATTTGGGCTTCGATGTTAAAGAACTTCCGTGGACTCTTCTCTCGCGATCTATCCATTGATTTGGGAACGGCGAATACACTGATTTACATCCGTGAAGAAGGCATCGTTTTAGACGAACCTTCGGTTGTTGCGTTGCGTCAGCAAGGTAATCAACGCAGTGTTGCTGCAGTAGGGCTAGATGCAAAACGAATGCTGGGTAGAACTCCTGGCAACATAACGGCAATCCGTCCTTTAAAAGATGGCGTCATCGCTGACTTTCTTGTGACAGAAAAGATGTTGACCTATTTCATCGCGAAGGTTCATGAGAACTCTTTCATCCGCCCGAGTCCAAGAGTACTGATCTGTGTGCCGTGTAAGTCCACTGAGGTAGAGAGGCGCGCTATCCGCGAAAGCGCGCTGTCTGCGGGTGCGCGTGATGTAAGGTTGGTAGAGGAGCCGATGGCCGCAGCGATAGGTGCAGGGCTGCCTGTTCACGAAGCGGTTGGCACCATGGTGGTGGACATTGGTGGCGGTACGACGGAGATCGCAATTATCTCTTTAAATGGCGTGGTGTTCTCCGAGTCGGTTCGCGTGGGTGGAGATCGGTTCGATGAATCTATCGTCGCGTATGTGCGACGAACTCAGGGCAGCTTGATCGGTGAAGCTACAGCGGAGCGTATCAAGCAAGAGGTGGGCGCAGCTTATCCGCAAAAAGATATTCGTGAGATAGATGTTCGCGGCAGAAACCTGGCTGAAGGGATACCCCGTAGCTTTACCTTGGATAGCAACGAAATTCTTGAGGCGTTGCAAGAGCCTTTGTCTGTCATCGTTCAAGCCGTCAAGGCGGCGCTGGAGCAGTGTCCACCTGAGCTGGCATCTGATATCGCTGAAACAGGCATGGTTCTGACTGGAGGAGGAGCCCTGCTCCGCGATTTGGACGTGCTGCTTGCGGAAGAGACTGGATTGCCTGTCATTATTGCTGACGATCCATTGACCTGTGTGGCGCGGGGAGGCGGTAAAGCCCTTGAATTGATGGATCAGGCGGGCAACGCAGACTTACTTTCAGCGTCTTGATGCTGCCATGCTCTCGCACTTTCAGCTGCATCTGAGCGCTCGGCAACAGGAGCGGTAAGATCAAAACGCTGTTCGCCAAACGTCCGGGAGCTGGGTATTTTCTGATTACATTACTCTTTGTGTCTTTGGTTTTGATTTGGATAGACGGTTCGGGGCGAAGGGACGCAGCTCGCGACCGCACCACGGAATTGAACCCAGTCGTACAAGCACTCAGTTATTTTCGCGGCTTTGCCAGCACACTCGTGTACCCGGTGTATGTTCTTGCTCGAACCCCTTACGTGCTCTACGGCTCGATCGAAGAGGTGAGCAGCGACAGGCAATCGTTATTGCTACAGCGTGAGAAGCTTAGTCTGGAAAATCTGCGGCTCAAGGAAGAGCATTTAAGAGTGCGATACCTGCAGGCTGAAAATACGCGGCTGCGTCAACTTCTAGGCTCTAAAGCACAACTACCGAGTCAGGCTACCATCGCGGAAATCATAGGTGCGCCCCCAGACCCTCAGCGCGCGATGGTTATATTAGACAAGGGACTCTTGGACGGCATAGAAGTGGGAGACGCCGTTGTCGATGCTCAAGGCCTTTTCGGCCAGGTGGTAGAAGTCTCTCAATTCGCCAGTTGGACGATTTTGGTGACGGACAGAAACCATGCGATTCCTGCGAGGAATAATCGAACCGGAGTAAGGATGATCGTAGGGGGCAGCGGTGCTTATGATGGTCTAGTACTGGAAGATTTGCCTGCATCAACCGACCTTCAAGAAGGTGATTTGATTGAGACCTCTGGATTGGGTGGGCGGTTTCCAGTGGGGTATCCGGTTGGCACGGTGTCGTCGGTAGAGGCTGCCGGAGATTCACCCTACCTTCAAGCTTTGGTTCAACCTGCAGCCGCACTGTTAAAAGTGGGTCACGTATTAGTCATCGCGCAACCCCAGGCCAATGCAAACGACACGCAATCTCCTCCTGAGACCAGGGCCAAGGGCGAGTCCTGATATGTTGTCGCCGGGACTTTTTGTCGGATCTTTCACTCTTTTGAGCTTAGCGTTGAGTGTCTTTCAGTTGCCTGAGGGAGCACCAACTTGGTTGCAGTGGTGGCGTCCCCAATGGCTTTTGCTTGCACTTATTCTCTGGGTTCGGCAGGTGCCGAACTATCGTGGTGTCTTTTTTAACCTTATTTTCCTTCGGCGAGCGTCAGACGATGGCACAGCAACAAGGCGAATACTGCTTGTTACGTGGTTATTCGGATTTTTTGTGGATGCATTGTTCGGCGATCCCTTTGGTTTAAATGGCTGTACCTTCGCAGTAATCGCTTATTATTTGATGCGCTATCGAGACAGGCTGCAGTTACAAACGTTGTTTCAACAGGGAATTATGGTTTTTATGATGGTTTTTCTGACGGAACTGTTTCGCGCCGCGGTTAATCATTGGGTCTCAGACAAAGCCTGGGACATGCAGCCGCTGACATTGGCGACTAGTAGTACGATTTTTTGGCCGATCATTGTTTGGGTCGCCAGTCGCTTCATCGGTGGGCTTGGGCGAACCTGATCATGGCGTCAACGTTGCGGCTATTGTTGGCCTCGCAGTCTCCGCGTCGGTCAAACCTGCTTACTCAGATGGGGTTTTCTTTTGAGATCGAGCCCGCGGATATCGACGAGACGGCCCACTCAGAAGAGAGGGCTGAAAGGTATGTGCGCCGGTTGGCGCAGACAAAAGCGCAGGCTCGTTGGCGCGAGGGTTACCTATCCCTTGGTGCCGACACGATCGTCGTTCTCGATAATGAGCTGTTGGGTAAGCCTCGTGATGAAGCTCACTGCACGGAAATGTTACAGAGGCTTTCTGGTCGCACACATGAGGTTGCAACGGGTATCGCTCTCTGTGATGGCAATCAGACAAAGAGCGAAGTCGTAGTGAGTCGAGTTGTTATGCGACCTATCGAGATGCAAGAGGCGGTAGCCTATTGGCAGACGGGTGAGCCTCAAGACAAAGCGGGAGCTTACGCTCTGCAGGGACTGGGCGGTGTTTTCGTTACGCGTATCGAAGGAAGCTTCAGCGGGGTCATCGGCTTACCGATGGCCGAGACTTATCAACTGCTTCGTGAGGCCGGCTTAGGTACACATCTGGAGCATCAGGTTGGCTGAAGAACTGTTAATTGATGCTTCTGCTTTTGAATCTCGCGTCGCCTTGGTAAAAGACGGTGCAGTCGAGGAGTTGCATATAGCGCGCTCTGCAGGATTCAGCGTGACGGGAAACATTTATCTTGGCAAGGTCGTCAGAATAGTGACGGGGATGCAGGCTGCTTTTGTCGATATAGGTTTAGAGCGCTCTGGCTTCTTGCATGCGTCGGATATAGTGCCCGGCCTTGTTGCCACCGCAAACAGAGTTAAAGGCCGAAAAGCGAGTATCCGGGATCTTCTGCACGATGGGCAGGAATTGTTGGTTCAAGTTGAGCGTGATCCGATTGGCACTAAGGGGCCTCGCCTTTCGACAGGTCTAGCCCTAGCTTCCAAATACTTGGTACTTTTGCCGAGGGGCGACCATGTGGGTTTATCCCAAAAGATATTTGATGAAAGTGAACGAGCGCGTCTGTTCAATGTGCTTGGGCCGTTGGCTCAAAACAACGCGGTAGGCCTGATCGGTCGCACGCTCAGTGAGGGCGTCTCGCTAGCTACACTGCAAGAGGATTTTTCGCACTTACTGGGGCTCTGGACGGGCTTGCGTGAAACCGTCGCTAATGCGCTGGCACCTTGTCAGATATTCCAGGAATTGCCCATTCAGACTCGTTTGGTAAGGGATCTCGTGGGACACGACACGTCTGCGATCGTTGTCAATGACCGGCAGATACACCAGCGCCTAGAGGTCTATTTGAATCGGTATGCACCAGCATATGCTGATCGGCTGAGGTTCTATGACGAGGCGAAACCTATATTTGAGCGCCACAATATAGAGCAGGAAATCCTTCTTGCGTTGGAGCCGAGGGTTCAGTTGAAGAGCGGTGGTAGCCTTGTGATAGAACAAACCGAGGCGATGATCAGCATCGATGTAAATACTGCCGGTTTTTTAGGCAGCAAGAGTTTAGAGGATACGGTGTATCGCACAAACTTGGACGCGGCAGCAGCGATTCCCCGTCAGCTGAGATTGCGAAATTTGGGTGGCATTGTGGTTATCGATTTCATCGACATGCAGGAGGCGGCGCATCGCGAAGCGGTTTTAGCCACGCTCCGTGAGGCGTTAGACCGTGACCCTGCAAAAACTCAGGTGGAGGGTTTTTCTTTTTTGGGCTTGGTGCAACTGAGTCGCAAACGAACACGAGAGAGCTTGGCTCAGCTTATGTGCAGTGACTGCGAACAGTGTAGCGGCTCAGGTATTGTCAAAAATGCTGAAACGGTATGCATGGAGATATTGCGCACGATATCGGCCGAGGTCGTGTCGGCAAAAGCTTTTCAAATTGCAGATAGTGGGCGGTATGTTGTTGTCGCACATTCGGTTGTCATTGATCGATTGCTGGAAGAAGAAGCGAGCGCTTTCCGAGAACTTGCTTCGCAACTAGAGCATGAGGTTCATTTGCGAGTTGATTCTGCCTATCGCCGAGATCAGTTTGATCTCACTTTTGTACGTCAGACAGCAGCCTAGGCGTTTGCTCTTGAACGCTGCAGATGAGCCTGAAACCGGTGAGGCGAGCTTAAAAGCCAGTTCTACCGGTGCGGCTACCACCTTCGTTGGTGCCATCCTTGTAACCGCTCTGGTCTGCATGTTGGCCATCGTGCAGTTGGCGGGTCGACTGGTTTTTTCCTTCGCAGATAGCTTAGAACCGGTGATTAACGAACTGCTTGAGCCTTATCAAGTGCTTGCGGTTGGCGCGAATGGAGGCTGGCGTGGCTTCAACCCGGTGTTGCGGGTCGACAATGTGTCCTTTCCTGCAGGCCAGTTTGAAAACGTCTACATTGAATTAGACTTTTTGCGTAGTTTTGCGACCGGGTCGCCGGTCCTTCGGCAGCTATACATATCCGGCGGCGAGGCCGAGGTTCTCTATTCCCCGCAAGGTTGGTACTTCAAAGGCAGTCAAGGCCAGACACTCGACCTCGACATCCCGCAGTTGCTGCAATCTGGGGACTTTGTTGACGTTAAGTTGACGCTCTCAGCCACGCGCGAAGAAAAAACCTTTGATTATGCAATGCGCCTGTCCTTTAACAACACGGGATCGAACCCAAGTGGGCAATTTGTCTTAGTAAGTCCAAATCAAGAACTGACGCCCCTATTTGTGCGCTTTGAAAGCGGGCTGTCCGATGCGCCAGTTCAACAAGGCGGCCTTGCTCACGTAGGCGCACGCTGGCAGGTTGCTGGGAAAATTTTGGTGCCCGCCGAATTGTTTGGGGGTACTGGTTTTGTACTGGATATCGCTAACGCCTCTTGGGCTGATTTGCCTGTGCATGCGGGCGATTCCAAAGGCTTTTCTGAGTACGGATCAGGCACGTTTGAGGCGAGGCTGCAAAGCGTCGGGTCATCAATCTTTCGCGAGGGTAAAACAGCGAACGTGGACGTTGCTGCTGCGCTGTGGGGCAACGCAGATCTGGTGCTGGTAGATTTTCGGTCATACTTGGATGCCAACGATGTTGATCCTGTACAAGTTGCACCGATGCTATTTGAGATAAATCTTAAGCGCTTGTTGCAACCATCAGCAGTTAACGAGTTAGCCGGATTAAGAAATAGCTTAGTTAAACTGAGACTGAGCGATCAGTCATTGTCGTCGCTATCGGATTATGCAAGTAGCGTCTTGAAACCCGATGAAGTTGTGGGCAGTTGGGTTCGTGGGTTGAATCTTAGGGGGGAATTGAAGGAGCTGGTCGGCGACTACGGTACAGATTCAACGCTGGCTTTTTGGGCGCAGGCGGAAGATTTGAAGATGTCGGCTTTCCGCGGCTCTCCTAGCATAAACAACAGTCGCGCGGAGCTTTTTGGAGACCTAAGCCACATAGCGGTAAGTGTTGCTGGCGAAAACGTCACAATGCAGTTTCCAACGATCTTTTCTGAGGCTTGGGAGCTGGATTCAGTAGTGGGGGAGTTGCAATTGCTCTTTCGTCCCGGATATGCATCGGTGCGTGGCTACGATATTCAAGCGGCAACACAAGACAGCCTGATTTACGGGGCTTTCGCCACCAGTCGACCGCCAGAGCGGTTTGAGCAGCGTGTATCGCTTGTGCTGCATGTGGATCAGGCAGATTTTTCGGCTACGAGCCAATACATTCCCTACAAACTGAGCCCAGGACTACGACAGTGGTTACTGGATGCACCTATTTCCGGTCGATTGCACTCAGTGTATGCGGCTCACCATGGGCAGATCCATATCTTGCCTGGTCAATTGACGCGTCGCCGGTTTGAGCTGATGGGCGAGTTTGAAAGCGCCCGTATTCAATACGAAGACTTATGGCCTGTGTTGGATGACGCCTCAGGAATACTGCATGTTGCGGGACGGCAGACTTACGTCGATTTGGCTAGCGGTAGCACCGGTGGCTTAGAAATCGGCGGGGCCGATGTGCACGTAGACGCGAATCAGGCGCGCCTGTTTCTAGCGCTGAAAAAGGCTTCCATGGCGGATTCGATTCTCGAACT
>CAJWZG010000073.1 GCA_913049565.1 uncultured Gammaproteobacteria bacterium | reverse complement strand
CTTCCCGACGGCAGAAGAGTTCGAAGCAAGTCGAAGTAACTCCAATAGCCTGTCCGATTGATTCAGCGCTGATGAGCCAGACACTTAGATCCATGCAGAGAAGTTTAGGTCTGCCGCTGCACAGGTTCTCGCCAATAATTTCTGCTTATCGCCCAATAGCCATCTGTTAATAGACTCTGCCTGTTCGTTAATTGAAAGTGAAGAAGACACTTGCACAAAGTGTTGGGCAGAGCTCCCAACGAATCGCAAGAGTCGATGGAGACGGTTGCAAGCTCGCGACCGATGAGAATCTAGAACACGGAGGGGTTTATGAAAGACAGGAAAGTGTGGGGGAGCCTATTGCGTCCCGCAAGTTTAATTGGATCATTGATAATCGCTTCAGCGGTAATGGCCGAGGACGCAGACGACGGCGCCAACAGAATTGAAGAAGTCATCGTCACGGCGACCAAGAGATCGGAAAACTTGAGCGAAATTCCAATGACTATTTCAGTCCTTGGACAGGATGACATAGAAGTGCAAGGAATCAACGATGCCGGCGACATTGCGCGTCGTATTCCGGGTTTGGTGCACAACCAAGCGGGTAAGAATTTAGTACCCAACTTTTCACTGCGCGGTATCGCGGTTACGACCAACCCTGAGATTGTTAATACGCCTGTCTCAACGTACCTGGACGATTTCCCAATCACCAGTTCCAACAGCTCAACCAACCCAGAGCCAAATCTTTACGACGTGGAACGGGTAGAGGTTCTAAAAGGACCGCAAGGCACCCTTTATGGCTCCGGAACATTAGGCGGCATCGTGCGCGTTGTAACGAACAAAGCCGATCCGAGCGCTTTTGATTACTCACTCAGCACGGATTTTGGATCAACCAGTGGTGCGTTGCGCCAACGCTATAACGGCATGGTGAATATTCCGCTGCAGGAGAATTTGGCGTTGCGGCTGGTTGGTTATCTGCGTGATGAGGAAGGTTGGGTGAATAATGTAGGCACCGGTATTGACGGCGCTGATCAGTTGGACGAAAGCGGCCTCAGGGCGTCACTACGCTGGGATGCGAACGATCAATTTACCGCAACCCTAAACTATGTGATGCAGGAAAGTGAGCCGGAAGACGTTGCTCTGTCATTTGATCCTGAAGAAATCGGTGTTTCGAGATCGTTCAAACCACAATATTCTTCCACCGAACTAAATGCCTACAACCTCACACTGGAATACGAATTTGACAGCGCCATGTTAACTTCGTCCTCGAACTATTTTGAAACCTACAGCAAACAGGAAAATGATCTGAGTGGCATCCTAGCGACGACCCCGTTCGCTTTTCCTTGGGGCATGATTCGTGATGATGACCACGAGAACCTAATCCAAGAACTTCGTTTGGTTTCCACGGGCGACTCGAAATTCAGTTGGGTAGTCGGGGCATACTATGCGAACAGAGAGACCGACTACGGTCAAATTCATACGACAACTCCTGAACTCGCAGCGAGCAGAGGTCTTACCGGCTTTCTAACAAATCCATCGATTAGCACAACAGACCCGGTATTTATCGACGCAGCAAAACGCGTCAACATCGATAGGGAAATGGCATTCTTCGGCGAAATTGGTTACCAGCTGACCGAAGACCTTAAGTTAACTCTAGGTGCACGTACTGGCGAAACCGAGGTGGAGGACACGCGTTATGCTGAGGGTATCGAAGGCATAAGCCCAATGATTCAGACCAACCTCAGATGGTATCTGGGGCAGGCTGGAGCGGCGCCTGCGTTGGATGAGTACGAACTGGGTGTAACCGTCGAGCCTGCAATGCGCCCCTACGGCGAGCTGCAAGACGACGGCACTTATACGAATCAGGTCTGGGCTGTGAAGAAAGACTACAGCACGTTCAAGGCGGCGCTTGCTTGGCAAGCGAATGAAAACATGAATCTTTATGCTATGGTGGCAAAGGGTTTTCGAGGACCGCAAATTAATGGTTCAGCCACGACCAATGGTGGTGTCAGTTCCGTCGACCCAACAGACTTTGTGATTCAACCTTCAAGCGATTCAGACTCGCTCTTCAATTATGAAATCGGTATGAAAGCGAAGTGGCTGGATGGTCGTCTCGAAACCAACATCACAGCCTACTTGTTGGCATGGGAAGACATGCAACAACAGACGGTGCGTACTTCTGACGCGGCGTCTTTCGTAAGTAATGCGGGAGAAGCCGAAACCAAGGGCTTGGAGATAGAAATTCAAGCTTTGCTCAGCGACAAAATAGACATGGGTCTTGCCATCTCAACCTTAGATGCGCATTTGACCAAGATGTCGGCGGCTGAAGAAGCTTTGACAGGGTATCAGATTGGCGTTTCGGATCAGCTGTCCGCGCCAGAATTTACCGCATCCGGTCACATTCAGTACACGACACCGGTCTTCGATGGCAACGACCTGTACGCTCGCGCTGACGTGCAATATGTTGGCGGTTATCCTAATAAGTCAGGGTTCCAAGCCGGTAAGCCTGGCGTGGTTGACCCTAATGCAGTGGATACCGAAAGCTACGAGAACGTCAACATAAGCGTAGGACTGACGTCCCAAAAATGGTCTGCAGCGCTGTACGCCGAAAACCTACTGGACAACGACAATCTGATGTACATCTATCCAGCAGTTTTCTTGGGCTCTCGCTATGGCACGTTGCGACCTCGAACCGTAGGTCTGCGGCTAAGCTACCGGATGTAAAAATTCTACGGAGTTGACGTTTTGGCGCCCACGGCACGGGCTAGGCGCTAAAACCAAAACTTAACAAGACACGACCGCCCAACGTGTCGAACCTTGCGACACGTTGGGCATGCTAGATGCGTCCTGGATCTCCAGCTTTCACTTCAACAATGCCCGTTGAAACCATCAAGGCGGCGAATCCATTGCGGCTTTGTAGGGTGTCCTGAAGCCTTCTCCCAGAGCCACATAGAAATATCCAGAAGCAGTGGCGACGGAAACTACTGCAGATGATGCAGCGTGCCTGAGAGATGCCTATAATTGCATCGTCGGCAATGGTGAGCTTTTCGTCTATCAGCGAGCCATCCAAGCCAGTTATGGAATTTTCTTTGAACCGTTTCACTCTGATCCTGCACTGTCCCAATGTCATTGGCATCGTTTATAAAGTCTCAAAGTTCCTTTACGAACGCGGTGCTGACATAACGGAAAGCGCGCAGTTTGACGATGAGGACTCGGATCGTTTCTTTATGCGAGTCACTTTTGCTTTAACTCAAAGCATGGAGACAACCGAAAGCCTGGCCAGCGCATTCGCCGCTTTGGCAAACGCATTAGACATGCAGGCCCAGTTCTACGCCGAGCAAGCCCGGGCTCGCGTTTTGATTTTTTCCTCTCAGTCAACACACTGTCTTGCAGACTTGCTGTAGCGATACACTAGCGGTGAACTGCAGGTAAAACTCGTCGGAATTCTGTCAAACCACAAAGGCGGGCCAGCAGCCTTGGCCGCCAAGCATGAGATTCCTTTTGAGCATCTCGATGTGGCCGCGTTGGGCAAGACTGCAGCGGAACAGAGGATCTTATCGATTATGCAGGAACGCAACGTAGAGTTATCGATCCTTGCGCGGTACATGCAGGTATTGTCAGACGATTTTTGTGCGCGAGCGACATGTCCGATCATCAACATTCACCATTCTTTCCTGCCAAGCTTCAAAGGCGCTCGCCCATACCATCAGGCCTTTGCTCGAGGCGCGAAGATCGTTGGTGCAACCGCCCACTACGTCACCTCTGATTTAGATGAAGGGCCAATCATTGAGCAAGATGTCGCCAGAGTGAACCATGCGATGGGTCCACAAGGATTAATGGAAATCGGTCGAGACTTGGAGAAAACAGTATTGGCCAGAGCGGTGAAATTGCACGTGCGGCATCGCGTGCTGCCAAACGGGCCAAGAACAGTAGTCTTCGCCTAATCAGTCAACAAGGCACTTAAAAACGGTAATTCATATACTAGTCAGCACTTTGTTTGCTCGTGTAGCCTATTGCAAACGCAAAGTAATTTGAGGAAGAGCAATGAGCGATCTACTTTATGAGGTGACCGACCACGTTGGCGTAATTACTCTGAATCGGCCAGATGCAATGAACTCGTTGACCTATCAGCTGTACGCCGATCTGGAAGACACTGTGCGTACCAGCCAGGCCAGAGCCTTGGTGATTACCGGCAATGGGCGCGCTTTCTGCGCCGGTGACGATATGAAACAAATACTTGGCAGCGCCAAACCAGCCCCTGCAGAATTTCGTGATCGAGCGAAAAAAACCGGTGGTCTCACGCCTGCGGCAGACGCTTTCTTGCATACGGATATCCCAGTGATTGCGGCCGTTAACGGACCGGCGGTAGGTTGGGGCATGGAGCTTGCGCTGATGGCGGACATTCGCGTGGCCTCCGAGCGCGCCAAGTTTGGCGAGCTGTTCGTGGTGCGAGGACTGTGCTGCGATGCGCCGGGCCTTGGACGTTTGGCCCAATTAGTGGGCAGGGAGACCGCAGCCGAGCTGCTTTTCACAGGCGATGTGATCGACGCCCATCAGGCTAAAACATTGGGTTTAGTCGGCCGCACAGTACCCCACGAAGATTTGCTGTCTACGGCGATGCAGATTGCGCATAAAATTGCTCGTAATCCTCCCTTGGCAGTGCAGGCCTTAAAAGCCGGTCTGCGTCGTACAACTGAACCTGATTGGCGTGACACCGGTCGCTGGGCGATTGAGCAGATTACTCGATTGCGTGGAACAGAAGATTCCAAAGAAGGGGTCGCAGCCTTTCTAGAAAAGCGCGAACCGGTGTATAAAGGTCGTTGAGACCGTGTAGCGCTGCTTTGTGCGGGTTGATTGCCGAAGCCTCAAACATTCGTCTTACACGCAAGAAAGACTATAGCAATCAAGCACGGTGAGTGACGAGAGAAAGCAGGAAGCAGCGTACAATCATACTTCGGGCCTTTTGCCGATCTTAGAAACAATTGTTAACGACAAACATCAGGCTAATTAACATGCGCAACGACGCTGAATTGCTCGAACACATACTTGACCACATCGATAACGGCACAACGGACCTAGGTGATGATGAGTGGTTCGAGCCTGTTGAGAATTATGCTTCACAAGCACGCTTTGATGCCGAACGCCGGCTTATGCGGCGACTGCCAATCCCATTTTGCCCGGTTGCGGCGCTACCGGAGCCAGGCTCCTATGTGGCGCGCAATTCGGCTGGCGTGCCTATTGTTGTTGTTCGAGACGAGCAAGGTACCATCCGTGCCTTTCGCAATGCCTGCCGTCATCGCGGTATGCAATTAGCGGACGGCACGGGGTGCACGAAAATTTTTCGCTGTAACTACCACGGTTGGGCCTATCGACTCGATGGTAGATTGGAATATGTACCTCATGAACACGGTTTCCCTGACCTCGATAAAAGCAGCAACGGTTTGGTACCCGTGCACTCGGTTGATGTCCAAAGTGGTTTAGTGTTCGTTACGCAGGACGAACCTGTTGGTCTCGGTGCATTGGAATCTCTTCAAGATCTTCTTACCGATGACCAAATGATCTTTGAGTCAGATGAAAAGGTCGAAGAAACTAACTGGAAGCTAACAGCAGAGGGGACTCTAGAGGGCTATCACATCAAGCCCACGCATCCGGAATCTTTCTTTCCATATGGCTATGACAACTTAAACGTTGTTGAAATGCAGGGGCCTAATTCCCGCGTCTGCTATCCGTTCAGGCGCATTGAAAAATTACGTGATGCACCCCGAGAAAACCTGTCTCTTGATCGCATGGTCACACTGGTAAACCGCGTTTTCCCGTTCACTTCGGTTAACCGTCTCGCGCAACACTACGCGGTGAACTTTGCCGAACCTGAATCGCCAACGCGTACTCGATATTTCAATTACCGGCTGACGCTTCCTGCGGTTGATGGCCATGGACCCTCAGATGAAGCTCTAGCGCGAGCTAAAAAAGATGTGGCTTTTTTATCTGACTCTGGCGACAAAGAAGATGCAAAGGTAGTAAGTGATATTCAGACGGCGATAGGTTCTGGCGCAAATACCCATTACCGATTCGGTCGGTTTGAGTCGGCAATCTGTCATCTGCACAAGAATTTAGCGTTGTATTTGGCGCGATTGGAAAGTCTCGAAGGTAACGTGACTAAGCCGGAAGATAGAGCGGTATCAGAGGAGATTCTGAGAAATACCAAGCGTTCATAGCAGATATCAAAAGATTTTCATCTCCACCGCGTCAGCGCGTCGCGCCCCGGCAGGCTGCCGGGGCAGAAGAGCAAATAGCACTTGCCGCAGAAGGATCGTTTTACAACCTACATGCTCCGCTGAAGCTCTGCACGATTAACGGTGATTTCACCATCCAAGAGTACGGAATTTTCGAAAACCATGGCATTAGGGTCGCTATCGTCCATGGTCCATTTCATATCCGTCACAAAACTGTGGTGGGCTTTGTGCAGGCCACTGCTTTCTTCGTCAAGTGTAAGACTTATGCTGGCATCAGAGACCTCGCTTACTTTGAATACCGGTTCGGTGCCCAGTGCACAATAGTGCTTAACCACTAGCTCGCCATTTTGGTCGGAGTAGGTCGACAGCATTTCCACTCCGTCTTCAACGATGGTTTCCGTAATGGTGTTGCCGCCAGAGGTCAGCCGCCATTCGTAAGAAACGTCAAAGACTTCCCCTGTTTGGGTTTGCGTCATTTGGCCTTCCCACTTGCCCAGCTTCTTTTTCACGTTAGCAAAGGCTGCGCTAGTGGAACTATTTTCCATAGCGACACCGCCAATTGTGATCACCTCATCGTCTGCTGAAACGGCCGTACTGCTAGCGCTGAGTACCAAAGCAGCGGTGAGAAATTTAATTAATGGTTGCATAGTTTCACCTTATTTCACTTATTGTCGGAAGGAGCGAGGTCTCCTTGATTTTGAACGTTTTTAGGGATCTGTCGCAACCTCTTAACTGCAGGTTTTGAGTCTGCGATGGGACCAATAGTGATCGAGCCTAATCATTAACGCTTGCGCGCTAGGTTTTGTCTGCCTAAGACGAAGGACGGTAGCGGCTTCCCAAGAGAGATTATGGTGCCCGGGGCCGCCTTCACTGCCTTAAGTAGGCATCGTTAGCGCCTTCAACTCATGTGTTCTCTAGCATTCCAAGGTCTTCTTTGGCCGTCAAGGGCACAAAAACCCCTACCGTTTTACCTACCGCTTAACTGATACAAGGGCGGGGTTGTTTTTAGGTACCCGGGGAGCCTCTAGCTATACAGCAGTAGCTGTAGGTAGACGCTGGGTACATTAGAGGTGGCTTTAGAAAATTTGGGCTGGCATTGAGTCCGTGCTGCGTTTTGTTTCACGCTTACCGGCATTTTCTAGGTCCGTATAGTTTCTTGCTAATCCGCTGCATAATCCTTTATTGAGTTATTACGAAGTCAATTCATCTTTAGAGACAGAGGGACCGTATGAGAATCCTTGCGATTGGCGGCAGCGGTGGCGTGGGGAGGTTCGCCGTAAAAGCGGCCCAGCATTTCGATAACGTGGAACAGATCGTAGTTGCGGACCTGGATGAGGCCGGCGCGCAAGAGTTCGCAGCCCAACTTAATGACAAAGTCAGTGCAATAGGTCTAGACGTCAATGACGTTGCAGCGTTGCAAAGTGCAATGGCGAGTGCGGATTTGGTTATGAACACTTGTGGACCTTTTTATCATTATGCGATGCCGATATTGCAAACCGCAATTAAAGCAGGTTGCCACTATTTGGATATTTGCGACGATTGGGAGCCCACAGTAGAGATGCTAAAGCTAGATCAGCAAGCCAAAGACGCTGACGTATCTGCCATATTGGGATTGGGTGCCAGTCCGGGGATATCGAATATGTTGGCATTACTCGCGATGGAGGAGCTTGATTCGAGCTCCACCATTTATACCGGCTGGGACCTTGGCGGCGCAACGCCAGAGGGTGAGTCTTCCCAAGCTGGTGTGAACGCAGCAATGTTACATGGTATCGAGCAGATGACGGGCAAGGTAAGGATCTTCCGAAAAGCAGCCTTTGAGCTAACTCAGCCTATGGCGCCTGTGTTAGTTCGCTATCCAGGGATAACGCCTTTTCAAGGCTATATTTTCGGCCACCCAGAGGCAGTAACGTTCCCTCACAATTATCCGCAGTTGCAAGAGTCAATTAACCTCGCGCACGGGGGTGACATCGATTCTTTACTTCTCAAAGGGATCCTAGGCATGGTGAATCGGGGTCTTGTTCGTCGCCCTCGGGCGGCCGCGCTGCTGACTTGGTTTGAGGGCCAAAGAGCTGCCGGCAACGAAAAGAGAAGCCTTGACTCCCCTCCGGCAATGTACGGGATGGCTATTGGAACTAAAGGTGCGGAACCGGCTATCGCTGGTGTTGCTTGGGTTGGTGAAGCGGTTGAAAGCGATGGAGAGACGGGCCTAAGTATGGGTGAGGCAACAGGCATACCTCTAGCCTGTGGTGCAAAACTTTTGTCAGATGGTTGTATTAAAAAAACGGGGGTATTTTCTCCTGAGGCTGGTCATATAGAACCTCTAAACTTTCTAAGGGAAGTCTTTTCGCAACTCGAGAAAATAGGCCGGTTATCGTCAAGCACTTTGGAAGACAATATACGATTTTCTCGATCTTGGTAAATTTCAGCCTTGAATCGAGAAGAAATCGGTCGGTTTATAAGCAAGCGGGCTGGACTCTGTTGATTTTTTGCTTTGCAGAAGACTGAAGCGCAAATGCTGATTCGTTATGAGCAACTTCGGTTGGCGCTGGGTGACTTGTGCGCCCGGAGAACGTCTAAAGGCCGCGGAGGCTCTAGCTACACATCAGTAACTGTAGGTGGACGCTGGATACATTAAAGGTGGCTTTGAAAGAAAGGAGTCACCAAATCTCACACAAGCCATCCAGACTCAAGTCCTCACCACTTAGGCTTAACAGTGCACCTGAGACACTTAACAGTGACCTTCTAAGGTTTATCTCTAGCGGGCTTTTGTGTGCTTGAAGCTGCCTCACAGATCTTAGTCTCAAAGGTTCATGCCTCTGAGTTAGGATTCCAGCGAACTAAATTGTTGGTTTTCAACCGGTTCGTGAACACACGATATCTGCTTCTCTCTGCGTTCCACTCCGCTAACCATTGCTCGCCATCTCTCTCAGCATCAATAAATACAGCATTAGTCACCAGGATTGGAATCAAGATCGACAAGTGCACTGCTATGCTCGTTACTGCATCATAGCCGAGCCAACCTAGGTGATAGGTTGCGATGAAACCAAATGCAATACTCCATATGGTGAAAAGCACGATCATGAAGTAGGACTGCAGACTTGGATCCGCTACGTGCTTAAGCGGGTTGAATTTTACATCCATTATCCGTCTCCACAGATACACCGTGCCCATCACGAGGCCCCGAAAAGTAGATGGTCTATTCATAACGTATTCCTATTGCGAGAAAGCCAAGGTAAACCTGCAAAGATGATAGTTTCGTGGGGGCAATGTCTGCGTAGCGTTAGCAAATACACACGTTGAAACTGTTTTAAGGCAACGGAGATGCACTAGCTATGCATCTGTAGCTGTGGCTTTAGGTGGACGCTAGATACATTGGAGATGGATGTTAAAAAGAATTACTGGATCCTCACAAGCTATACAGCCTCAAGTGTTCACCAGTGAGACTCAAGAGTGCTGAAGCAGGACGGTCTTGGGGGTGTATCTCTTGTTAGCTTTTGAGTGCTCGAGGCGGGTTGTAAAGCTATAGATTGCCACAGCAACCACTCCGGTGTTGCAGCAATTGCCACAATGGTCGCGTATCATATCTGGCAGAGGCAGGACTTTATTAGGGTTTGACCTGCAGCCTATGCGTCAAAAAAAAGGCTCTATGCGATTAGGCACTTGGGGCTCTGAGTCTAAAAAAATCAATCCTTAGAGGGTACAAGGATGTGTAGAAGTTCCATCGTGAGAGTTTCGTTCTCGAGATGCGGTTTTTCACAAAGATGGTGATATCGCGAGATAAACGTCGTCAAAAGTTGATAGGGGCAGCAGCCGAGCAATTTCTTACTCTCGGGCGTGATGGCGTCTCGATGAAGGATGTAGCCAAGGCAGCAAACGTTTCTAGGGCAACGCTATACACCTACTTTAGTAGTAAAGATGAACTTTTCGATGCCGCTGTTGACGGCATAACATTGTCGGTTCGTGATAAGTCGAAAAATGCGCTCCGTGAAGTTCCGCCGGGTGCCTCTTTACAAGAAAAGCTGTTGATGGTCTTCGAGGCTCAACAAAAGGCGTGGTTTGAAGTCTCCGAGCTTCAGCGATCATTTTTCTATTTCGAAATATGGCGGCGTTCGCAAGTCATGGCAAAAGAGCGGGATCAAATGATGCCCTTTCAAAAGCTAGTCTTTGAGATCCTTGAAAAAGAGCCAACACTTGAGTACTCGTTTCCTAATCTTGATTGGCCTGACCTAGGCGCGCTCTCGAGCACGATTTACTTGGCGGCTAGCGCGATTTTATATGCCGACACAGGCGCGAGCGAAAAGAAAGAACTACTAAGAACCTTTGTAAGCATCTTTACCAGGGGCTTACTAACTAATTTCCAGTCGCTAAAACCAACCCAGCATCCAGCTTCTTAAGCTTCACATCTACTTTTCGTCTCTCCTAAACGCCACCACGCCTGCCCCAGCCAACAGTATCTATCAGCGTCAAAAGCAAACCTGTGATGATGTGTTTCACTTCGATACTTGGCCTTGGTAGGTGATGGTCATAAGACAAAGCTTCAGATGCTCTAAGTAACCTAAAGGCGATGCGTTCCTGCGGCAGTGACGGACACATCGTGAACGTGTCCTCGGTTTCCGCTCAGCGCAACAACTCTGGAGTTTATGGAGCCACGAAACACGCTGTTAACGTCATTTCATCCAGCTTGCGCGACGAACTTGAGGAGGATGACATACGCGTCACCAATATCCTTCCCGGAGCAACCTCGACTAATTTCGCGCGAAATTTTCCTTCGGAAATTGTGCATCAGTTCATCGCTGCGTTGGATAATGCGGTTATGTATATCCTGCATAAATTCAGCTTTCTGCAATCCCTTGTCCATAGGCGGACTGATTTCAACCTCCAACATGCCGGGGTTTTTTCTGAAAGAACCCTTCATCCAGAAAAGGCCGGAATTTGTTGCCATGGTTACTACAGGAAGATCCACGTCCGTCTGTAGGTGAAAGACGCCTTTTTTCAGGGGGCGATTATCGTGCAGCTT
>CAJWZG010000072.1 GCA_913049565.1 uncultured Gammaproteobacteria bacterium | reverse complement strand
CCTACCATGTAAATCTAAGACGTCACGATGACCGGCCTTTTGATGCAGCCGATCTACGTTTTGCGTGACAAGGCCATTGAGTTGACCAGCCTTCTCAAGCCTAGCCAAAGCGTAATGAGCGCTGTTCGGGCTTGCGCGGAGGAATGACGGATAACCCAACTGGCTGCGCGCCCAATAGCGCTGCCTCCAAGCATGACTGCTCATAAAATCCTGATGACTTACCGGTCTCGGTCGCTTCCAAGCGCCCAGGTTATCGCGATAATCGCCGATGCCAGAATTCGTGCTGACACCCGCACCCGTGATGACCAGCAATCGACTTCGACTGTAAATAAAGTGCTGCAGTTCCACTAGGTCTCCGTCTAGCGTGTCGAATTCTTGCGTACTCATGAACAGCCTGCTTTTCGCCTGATGCGATCAACGTTAACGAATTTATCAACAGGATTCGCTAAACTTCTGTTGTTCACAACGAAGAAAAGGAAAACCAATGATCAAGCTATACGGACTGCGCATGAGCAACTACTACAGCCTCACCAAGGCTGTGCTGATAGAAAAAGGTTTGGAGTTCGAGGAGGTCAAAGCCCCTCCCTCGCAAAAAGACGACTACCTAGCGCGTAGCCCGATGGGCAAGATGCCATCGGTGGAGATTAACGGCACATTTCTTTCAGAGTCATTAGCGATCATCAATTATCTCGAGCGCATCCAGCCAAGCCCGTCATTGATGCCCGCAGATCCCCTCGAGGCAGCTAAGGCGCTGGAACTCACCTTACACATCAAACTGAACGTGGAGTTGGCAGCACGCAGACTGCTGCCAGCAGCCTTGTTTGGCGCTACCGCTAGTGACGAACTGATTGAAACCACCCGCGGGGAAGTTCTTCGCGGTATGGAAGCGGTATCCCAGTTAATGGTTTGCAACCCCTATGCTGCCGGTAACAGTTTTACATTGGCTGATATGTATACGTACTACAGTATGGGTGCCGCATCCTCCATCTCGCAGAAAATGTTCGGGATCGAACTTCTGGCAGACTACCCAAAGATCAGTGGACTAATGGAAACGTTGGCGACCCGGCCGAGCATTGCGCGCGTCACTGAAGAATCTGCAATTAAGCTTTAACCCTTCGATGGCTCAAAGCAGGCCGCCACGCAAACGCGCCTGCTTTGTGCTCTGTCGTCAACATATTGGAGCTTCGATCCGTCGGGCCATTGCTAAGACACAGGTCTTTAGTTGAGGCCCACCAGTCGCTGTAAGTCGACTCGTTGATCACTGCGTTGCGCGATCAAACTGTAGACCGCTGCTGAGATAATCAACGCGGGAAACACCTCATGGACTAACGCGTTGTAGCCTGCGGCAAGCCAAAACAGTAAGGTGGCAGTGCCCAACATCATCGATAGCAACACGGCATTAGCACTGCCTTTAGCCCAATACAGACCTAGAACCACCGCCGGCAAAAAACACACCGCGTACAAACTGCCTGAGAAGATGGTGAGTTGAAGAATGTCTCCGGGCGGATCCAAAGCAATACCGGCAGCCAGAATCGCCAACCCGACAACTAAACCTCGAGTCCAACGCAGCTGTCCACTTGCCTGGGACTGATCGTCATTGTGAAAAGGCTGTAGCAGATTTTTGTAGCCCGTCGACGCCGCAACAAGCAACACGCTATCCATGGAGGACATGGCAGCGGCAACGATGGCAACGAACAGAAAATCGCCAGCCCAAAGCGGAAAGATCGTCACATCGTTAACGAGCATCGGTACGATCAGGTCTGTGTCTTGAACGTTGTCGATCAATAAGTGCGCGTAAACGCCAATGGGATACAGGCAGAGCTGAACAACGGCCAAGCCTCCTATCGCGACCCACATCCCTTTACGCAGCGCCTGCTGGTCTTTTAAAGCAAAAAATCGCGAGGTCTGACGAGGGTCTACGATGAGCTTTAACGATCCAGACAGGCTAATGCCGAGCAGCACGACAAAGGGTATGCCTCCGTTCAGCTCAAATACAAAGGCAGTATCGTCAGCTTCAGCAAGTTTGGCCAATGAGGTGACCCCGCCTGCCGCGCTGGTGACAAAGAAAAAAATCAGTACCGCACCGATGATCATGAGCACTCCTTGAAGCGCATCGGTTCTAACCACGGAAACAAAGCCGCCAATTGAGGTATAGAGCACCACCACGATCAAGGCTAAACCGATCGCGACGTCGTAAGGCACGCGGAAAAATTGCTGGAACAGATGGCCTGCTCCTTTGAACACTGCGATCAGATACAAAAGGCTGCATAGCATCACCACGAGAGCTGCTGCAATTCGCAGTGGATGCTTATTCTCATCCCCCGTCTGCAAGAACCGTGCGGCGAGAAAATCTGGCAGTGTTAGGGCATCAAAGTTGCGGGCGAGCACGCGTGTTTTCGGACCAATCCAGCGCCATGAGAGATAGGTGAAAGCGATAAGCATTACCGGCATGGTCATCCAAGCCAGCCCATAGTCATAGCCCTTGCCTGCGTGCCCTATATAACTATTCGTTGAAGCATAGGTCGCGAAAAAGGATAGACCGATAAGCGGGCCGGACATGGTGCGATTACCTACGTAGTACCCACCCAGAGATTTACTCGCTCGAAGCCCGGCAATAGCGTTGTACATCAAAACACAGGTGTAAAGACCCAACAGCAGCACTGCCAACCAGTGCTCGGCAATCCATTGGGTCATTTTGCTTTAGCCGCCGGCAAGACTAGGGGCGGTTAGCGCCAGTATCAGGCATACGCTTGAGAGTGATGGCGCAGACGCTCTACAGCGTCATAAAACGCCTCTTTGCGCTTTGCCACGGCTCGCTGGGCTATCTCAAGCTCGCGCAGTAGCTCTTGTCTACCCGCCTCTGCTCGTTGTAGCAGCTTCGATTGTTTTTTCAGCTTTTCGACATGACCGAGCGCTTCAATCCAATCGTTCTTGAGAGTCAGCGCCTTCTTCTCAAGTTGCTCGCGCAGCGCGGCTGCCTCCACCGTTATTGGCTTAAACATATTCAATTCCGCCAGCTTACGCTGCGCAATCACTTCAGCTTCTTCTCGCTTAGTTGCACGATTTAAGCCACCCACCAATCCTAGGGCATTAAGCGCCAGAATTGTATAGCGGGTGGGATCGAGCAACCAGCCTGAAACACCAAAACCATTACGATAGTCTCTTGGAAAATCATGGTGGTCACCATGATGGTTACCCTCGCCAAGCGGCCCAAGCCAAACGTAATTATTCTTCGCAGAGCTCTTCACACCGGGTGTTAGACCCCACATGTGCGTAATACTGTTTACCGTCCAGGTGTTGTGCTGGACTGCAACTGTCCCGAGCATGGAACCTGCTGTCAGCGCAAATAAGCCGGTGAATCCACCCAACAGATAGCCCAATCCCATTGGAAAGAAAAACACCCAGAAGGTTGTAAGTAACCCATACCAGCGGTCTTGCCACATAATCACAGGATGCCGCTTGGCGTTGTGCGAGCGCCGGTACTCTTCGGTTTCGGGATGGTTATACAAGTGGGTCAAAGTATGCGACCACATAAAATTACGGAGCGCGTCCGGAAACCAAGTAGCGCTGTAGGGATCTAATTCTTTTTTGCCGTGACGATCAACGCCATGATGGAGGGAGTGATTGGCAGACCAGCGACGTACGCTGCCCTGAACACTAAAAATTTGACCGAAAATGTTGAAGAAAAGATGCACAGGCAGGCTCACATGCTTCACTGCATTATGGGTAATTAGTCGATGGCTGTAGAGCGTTGTCGAGAGCGAGCCGAGCAAAAAATGAGCTCCCAACCATGCGATACCTGCCAAAGTCCAGTCAGTTGGCGCAGCGGCAAACAGCCAGACGCCCAACAATAGCGCGGCTAGATGAACTCCTGCGATGAAGACGCAAATACCTGGAGAAAGAGAAAATCCGTGATCGGCTAATTCAGCAAAATTACTGTAAATAGGCTTGTCCCGTTCAGACGCTTTGTCAAACTGCACATCGGTTGTCATGCTGCTTAAATCCTTTTCTTCGTTTACCCGGGCCGATTCGCTTGCATAAATTCGTCCAAAGGTCGATTACATGCCGTTCAATGCTCCCGCGATGGCGCATTGTGCGATAACTGTCGTGGAGATGCACTAGCCCTAGTGGGCTCTATTTTTCACTTTTTTTTGACTTTTCCAAGACCTCTTTTTCGGGGGTTTTGAATCGTTCGAGGGCTCGCCAGTTATGCTAAAGATGCTTTTCCCTGTCACTTTGATGGTCATTTGCCTACTGGCCTTGGTCTGGTTTCTAAACCGCTGGCGGGCAGGAAAACGCAGTCCACTTAGCCCAGCACTGCAGATTTTGTGTATAGGTTGTGTCGCTGCTGGGCTGGTTGCCTTAAGCTTATTTTCCACTTAGCTTTCGGCGCACTTCCTTAATGCGAAACTCGATGTCGCCAATTAGCGTTACCGCCCATGCCAATGACTTCGGCGCCTGTATTTCAGGCATCGATCTCAAGACGGCGCTCAGCCCAAGCGCAGCGGCAGAAATCCGTTCGCTGTGGTATCAATACCAGGTTATTTATTTCCCGGATCAGCCGCTAAATCACCATCAGCTTGAGGCGTTTACCGAGAACTTCGGGGCCTATGGGCATGATCCGTTTATTGCTCCGGTGGAAGGTCACAACCATATTTTAGAGGTACGACGCGAACCAGACGAGCAAGTTGTACCTTTCGGCAGCAGCTGGCATTCGGACTGGTCTTTTCAAGCAGTACCACCAAGCGGCACCGTGTTGCACGCCAAGGTGATTCCTCCGGTCGGCGGCGATACTCACTTCGCCGACGGCGTCAGAGCGTTAGACACTCTACCGACCGAGCTGCGCCGCGACATTGAGGGTCGCCGGGCCATACACAGTGCCCGCAGGCCTTACAGCCACGAAGGCTATCGTGCCGGCGGCAAACGTACGAGCATGAGGATTACACCGAGTGAGGACGCCTGGCAGACTCAAAGCCACCCAATCGTTCGCACCCACCCAGAGTCTGGCCGAGAAGCCCTTTGGCTTAATCCCGTATACACACTTGCTATCGAGGGAGCCGGCCATAGTGAAAGTGATGAACTGCTTAGCGCCATCTTCGAACATATGCTGCAACCCGAGTTTATCTACCAGCACCAGTGGCAAGAGAACATGTTGACTTTATGGGACAACCGAACCGTTATGCATTGCGCGCAGGGAGGTTATTCCGGGTATCGTCGCGTGATGCATCGAACCACCCTTGCGGGTTCAGTACCCGTTTAGAGAAGAGAACTTGCATGAATTCATTCGATCTGCATCCGCAATTGGCTGAGGATACGTTGCTGGTGGGGCATATTCTGGGCTGCCAATTGCTGTTGATGAACGACTCGCGTTACCCGTGGTTGATATTGGTGCCCGAACAAAATGACTTGCGCGAGTTACACGAACTGCCAGAGCCCGAGTTCGGCCAGGTCACTCAGGCTATTCGCCGAATCAGTGCGAGCCTCCAAGGCTTAACGAAGGCACACAAGATGAACATTGCTGCCTTGGGCAACCAAGTACCCCAACTGCATATTCATGTCATCGCAAGGCGGCATGATGACTCGGCTTGGCCCGGTCCGGTTTGGGGTGTTGGCGCGGCAGTCCCATATAGCGATGAAGAACGCAAAATACTCATCGAAACCTTGCGGGAGCAATTACTCACTTGATTGCGCTCGCAAGGCCATTATGACGACCGGATTCTACTCTGGCTTGGGTATCTCGTTCATAAAGATGGGCTGAGCGTAGCCTTTTTGCACAGCGGGCCTTTGCGCAATCGCCTCGTACCATCGACACACATGAGGAAATTCTTTGAGCCTGATACCCTGCCACTCAAACCGAGACACCCAAGGCCAAACCGCCATATCAGCGATGGAATAGGCATCGGACAAATACTCGGCGCTCGCTAAACGATTTTCCAATACACCATAAAGCCGCACAGCCTCTCCAAAAAAACGTTCTTCGGCGTAGACCGATTTCCCTGAGTTATATTTCTTGAAGTAGTGTACTTGACCGAGCATAGGCCCCAGGCCGCCCATTTGCCACATCAGCCATTGCAATGTCATGTAGCGATCGGCGCCCCAAAACTGTCCGCACTTTTCCGCTAGATAAATAAGAATAGCGCCAGACTCCATCAGCGACTGCTCAGTCTCATGATCAACCAGCGCGGGTATTTTATTGTTCGGTGAAATAGCAAGAAACTCGCGTTTAAATTGTTCGTTTTCCTGCAAATTCACCGCATGGCATCGGTACGCCAACCCCATCTCTTCGAGCGCGATTGAAACTTTACGGCCGTTGGGTGTTGGCCAGGTGTATAAATCGATCATCAACCTTCCTTGTTATTCCGCCAAATAGTCACGACGCAGCTACTAAATTAGCGGACACTACCGGCTTCCAACAGTAGCGTTAAAACAATGCCAGAAACCACTCATACCTCTCTTTCAGGGCCTGCGGGTGATCTTGAAGTGATGCTGACAATGCCGCATCAGGCCTACCAAAGCGTCGCCATACTCTGTCATCCACACCCTCTGTATGGAGGTAGCATGCACGACGGTGTGCTGCAGTTAGCCGCAAACTCACTGCTGCAGCAGGAGATCGCCGTGATTCGGTTCAACTTCCGCGGGGTTGGAAACAGTCAAGGTATTAGCGGCCAGGGTAGCGCCGAGGAAAAAGCGCACCAACAATATCTACCTCCCGAGGTTGGCGATCTCCTCGCGATTACTGCGTGGGCGAGATCCTCGTATGACTCAATTCCCCTAGTTTATCTGGGTTATTCTTTCGGAGCCCATGTGCTCTGGCATGCGCTACCGCTGCTGAACGACGATCAAGCCTTGCTTATCGCGCCACCTTCCGCTGCCATGGTTTTTGAAACACAAAATCTTCAACGCGCCGCGGGCCTGCACGCGGTATGGTGTGAGGGTGATGATTTCGTCGATCCCTCGCGCTTCACAGAAGATACCAATGTCACCACCACCCAACTCGCAGGTGGCGACCATTTCTTCTCAAACCAAACCCATGGCCTTGCAACAGCCGTGCAATCAGTCTTCGGCTAGGACGCCCGAACAAAACCCGCCATGGCATCTAGCACTTGGTTCGGTTGCTCGGACAACATCGAATGCCCACAGCCTTGCAGGTGGACTATTTTGCTTTCCTGCAGCATGGCCGCAACGGCCATGCCGGCCTTGGGTGGCGTCATCTTGTCCTGATCACCCGTAATGACCAGCGTCGGCGTTCGAATCGAATCATAATGCTCTGTGCTGAAGCCGTTACAGGCGGAAAAATCTTTGAAGTACACGTCATCAGCTATGCGCTCGAGCAGACGCTCTCCCATATGCAGATTTGAAGTACCGGGATTATCACTTGCACCCAACAGACTGCGTTGTCCGTGGCTCCAAGTATTGGCCATATCGATCGCTGCATGATCATTATCTTGAGCTGCGTTGAGCAACACATCGGCCACCGGCATAGGAGCCGAGGTACCCAGCAGCACGAGTTTACTCAGCAGAGCCGGATACCGGGCGGCCAAACTCAGACAGATCAGTGTGCCCATACTATGACCCATTACGGTGACGCTAGGCGCTTCACCCCGAGTGTGCTCGATAACACCGTTCACCCAATCCGCTAGTGCGTCAACGCTGTCAAGCGCTGGCCCTTCGGTTTTGCCATGCCCGGGTAAGTCGAGCGCCATCACCCGGTAGCCATGCCGAGCAAAGTACCTCGCCGGCATCACCCAGACCGAGTGATCCATACCCGCCCCATGAAGAAAATACATTGCTGGGGCATCTGTGGAGGGAGATCCACTGCCATTACTAAAGGCCACTTTCTTACCGTTGATTTGGATATTCAAGAGACCACCTCCAACGTCTCAGCCGCCGTGTTTGCACTCCGTTTTGCGAGCTTTTCCACCGCACGAAGGCCGCCTTTTAAATCGTTAATCAGATCTTTGGCGTCCTCAAGCCCCACGCTCAACCGCACTAACCCCGGACCAATACCTGCTGCCCGCAAACTGGCTTCATCGACCCGGTGATGAGTCGTGCTCGCTGGATGAATTACCAGCGATTTGGCATCCCCCACATTTGCAAGGTGCGAGAAGACGTTGAGACTCTCGATGAATGCGCGCCCCGCTTCACGCCCACCGTCTAGCTCAAAGCTAAACACCGCCCCACACCCCTTCGGCAACATCGTTTGGGCAAGCTCATAGTCTGGATGGCTGGGTAGACCGGGGTAGGAAACCGACAAAACGGAATCGTGCTGTTCTAAAAAAGTGGCTACCTCCATGGCGTTGGCAACATGTTTTTGCATACGCAAAGGCAATGTCTCTAGGCCCTGCAGAATTTGGAATGCAGTCATTGGTGCCATGCAGGCTCCAAAATCACGGATGCCTTCCTTGCGCGCACGGGTTATAAAAGCGGCGGGGCCAAACTCATCTGCAAACACCATGTCATGGAATCCCACATAGGGCTCACTCATGGTTGGAAATTTGTCGCTGCTTTGCCAGTCAAACGTACCCCCGTCCACGACAACACCGCCAACAACAACCCCATGCCCGCTCAAAAATTTTGTCGCCGAGTGTACGACTAAATCAGCGCCAAGCTCGATAGGCTGACAAAGATAAGGGGTGACAAATGTCGCATCAATCAGCAACGGAAGAAGATGCGAATGCGCTAGCTTCGACAGGCGTGGGATATCCAACACCTCTAGCCCGGGGTTACCCAGCACCTCGCCGAATATCAGCTTGGTATTGGGTTGAATGGCACCCTCGAAGGCACCCATATCTCTTGGATCAACAAAGGTTGTCGAAATCCCAAATCGCGACAAGGTGTACTCCAGTAGATTGTGCGTGCCGCCATACACTGAACGAGAAGACACAATATGATCTCCCGCGCTGAGAATCGTCGTGATCGCCAGATGCAAGGCAGCTTGCCCGCTTGCGGTCACAACTGATCCAACGCCGTGGTCCAATGCCGCCATTCGTTCCTCTAAAACCGCGTTGGTCGGATTCGAAAGCCGCGAGTAAACATGCCCTGCGCGCTCAATGTTGAACAGCCCTGCCGCCGCGTCTGAATCCGGGAAAACAAAGGCCGCGCTTTGATAAATAGGTGTCGCCCGAGCGCCGGTTGTCGGGTCAGGTACCTGTCCCGCGTGCAAGGACAGTGTGTCGAAACCCATTCCTTTGGGGCTACGATGCTTTGAATTGGTCATCTTGTTTCCTTTTGCGAGGCTTAAGCAAGCCCGGTTACTGGCGTCTTTACTTGTTCATCAGATAATAATTATTCATCGGATTTTCAATATCGAGCAATCGAAATCCACGGAAGCCTGCCTGCGAGGTCATTGTCCTCGCAACGTTTTCCGTGAAGCCTAGGGTACCTAAACCCGCCCCATCTGCCGTTGACAATCCACTGTTCATGCAGACTGTGACAGAAAATCCGTATAGCAGCGCAGCCACCGGATGGTGCTGAAGATTTTCTTCGAACGAATCAAACCCCTTAATGTCTTCGCACAGCCAATATCCATCCCCTTTCAAAGCGGCATGAATCTGCTCAATCAGATCTTGCGGGTACGGGGTATCGTGAATAACGTCAAACGTCGTCACCAGATCAAATTTTGCAGCACTGGGTAATGATTCCTGAAAAGGATTACAAAAGCGGATGTTATCAAGACCCGCTTCTTTACAGTTGGCCTCAGCGCGCTGCAGCGCCACATCAGAAGTGTCATAACCGATAAAGTCGCTTGCGGGATAGGCTTGCGCCAAGGCAATGGTTGCCAAACCACCCCCACACCCCACATCTGCAACTAAGGCTCCAGAGCAGAGTTTTTCGTGCATGCCAGGAATTTTGGGGATCATTTCGTCCACTAGGCGGTGCTGCTTAGTGAAGGCCCCCATACGTTCGATACCACAGGCGCAATCAGGGCCATGTTCGTCATAGCTCATGCCAACACCAGTGCGAAACGCTTGCTCGAGCTTGCTGACTGCGGGGAACACCGACAGCGCTGAATCAAATCCACCCATCATATAGGCGGCATGCTCTTCGTCTGCCAAAACAGCATAGGCTTCTGGCGAGATGCTGAAGCTCGCTTGCTCGCTGTGATACTCAAGCTGACCAATACAGGTTTGTTGATACAACCACTCTCTTACCCATCGTTCGTGCAATCGCAGATGTATCGCCAGCTCAGCACTAGTGCTGGGCCCAATATCGCCAAGCGCTTTGTATAACCCAAGGCGGTCACCCAACACGGTAATTGCACAATTGAAGCTTGCCGCTACCATGCCGCCGGTTTGTTTCAGCAAAAGTCCCAGTTTGTCGTCATCGATACTTTGCATTGCCTCTCTCAACCTTCTCCCCTCCTCACTCCTCGAACTTACCTCATTGATGAGCGCATTTTATCGAGATGTCACGCATCGCCTGACGCGTTAATCTATCTCAATTCAGACGTCGATAGGCCCACAGATTATGGATTTTCCGCAGCCCGAAATGATTGCCGTGAATGATGTTGAGCTTGAGGTTTTTTCTGCAGGAGCAGGGCAGCCCATTGTCTTATGTCACGGTTGGCCCGAGCATGCCTATTCTTGGCGTCATCAGATAGAGCCGCTGGTTGATGCCGGTTATCATGTTATCGCGCCTAATCAACGCGGCTATGGTCGTTCATCAAAGCCCACCGTTGTTACCGATTACGACATTGAACATCTCACCGGCGATCTCATTGGGCTGCTCGATCACTTTGGCTACGCCGACGCCTGTTTTGTCGGTCACGACTGGGGGGCCATTATCGTTTGGAATCTCGCCATGATGCACCGCGAGCGAGTTTGTCGGGTGGTCAACCTCAGCGTGCCCTTTATGGAAAGAGGCGCAACGGAGTGGGTTGGTTTTTGGGAAAAAGCTCTTGGGCAAGACTTTTACATGGTGCACTTCAACCGCCAACCCGGCGTTGCTGACGCGGTTTTTGCTAATCACACAAAACAATTTCTTAACAATTTGTACCGCACAAACCAATGGCTGCATCCTGCACCAGAGCTAGGCCCAGGGATGAACATGATTAATATGGCAAGCAACCCAGCGTTCGCCAGTGGTATGCCGGGAGATCTGATCATGAGCGACCAGGAGATGCAGGTATTTTTAGATGCTTTTGCCGTCTCGGGTTTTACCGGAGGCATCAACTGGTATCGAAATTTTTCTCGCAACTGGGAAATCATAGGAAACTATGAGCAGCATATTTACCAGCCTACGCTGGCGATCTTCGGCGACTACGACATGGTTCCAAAGTCTCCCTCATTGGCGGATCATGTGAGCGACCTTGAAATCGTGGACTTCCCCTGCGGGCACTGGATTCAACAAGAAAAACCCGCTGA
>CAJWZG010000071.1 GCA_913049565.1 uncultured Gammaproteobacteria bacterium | reverse complement strand
CCTCTCCCCCTCCTTGTATGTCCCTCTCGGAGCTTTTACCCCACCTGTTTAAGACCTTAGAAAAATACTGGTGAGCATAAAACCCAACCCCGAAAAGGTTGAAAAGTATCTGTATGCCTGTGCTCTGGACCTTTAGACCCTTTACAGGGTGAGTTCTTTTGACTTCGTCTTTAAAAAAGCGTGATTGTCGCCCCCAAGCTGCTCCTCAGTGCGGCGCGGGGCCTATGTTGAGGCCTCCGTGCAGCCAGCATTGTCTCTTCCTGGTCACCGGATCGTTGCCGTGGGGAACGGGCCTATTTGAACTTGAGGCACAACCGAGCCAGCGCATCGCTGTGACGCGTCTTAAAAACCTTCGCTAAGGTATGGATGCTAACTGGGGTGAACCACAGGATTTCGAGGGCAGAAGAGTCTAACCAGTCTGATGGAAAACCGGCCATCGATCGCTGATGTGGCCGTTATTCACCGCTAACAGGTCGCCAAACTGTAACATCACAAACTCACTTTGGGTGGGCCTGAGAAACATATAGTCGTCAACCTCCAGATTGATATGTGTGCTGGTGACAACGGGACTCTGGTTGGTGCTCTGGTAGATCGGCTCAGCAACCGGGTATGGTGAGACCATATTAGCCTTCCAATAACCCCCGTAAATGTAATACACCTGTTCCATGCCCACAGGTGGTTCGTCTGTAAACGGGTTTTGCTGATAGCGCTTAAGAATTGGCGTGGCAATAAAAAGTGCCGGCTGGTGATCAGTCAGGTGATAGGTATCAAAATCTGTTGGCATAACAACTCCGGACCCTGCAGACAGGTCATTCATAGTGTTGTCTTTTTCATAGATTTTCAGAGTGTGGCTACCGGCACCGTTCAGCACGAGTTTATCCGGGTCATAACCGACAAGTCGGGCGCGATCAATAAAACCCCGATAAATACCTAGCACCTCATTCACGGCAGGGTTACTTAGATCAGCTTTCAGGCCTGTCAGCTGCGGCTCATAACCCATTAGGCCCGTAAAGTGTAAATGTTCTGCATCCCCCGCAATTATGGCAAGACACTCGCTTAGCAACTCTGGCTGCGCCAGGCCTCCACGGCGTAAACCTACGTCAATCTCGAAGTTGATACCCAGTCGGAGCCCCTGCTGTCGAGCAAAGGCCTGATACTGTAGAAGACGAGGTTTGGAGTCCACAAGCCACTGCACGTTGTTTTGAGCATCGTAACGCTCGTGATTCAGCGTCTGATAGAAGCGCTTTACCGCTGCGACAGGCATAGGTTTACCGACGAGCACGTTTGATGAAGGAAATGCCTGCGCAACTGCATTCAAAAAAGGCTGGTGAAAAACCATAAGCGACTCTGTTTTCGCCTCGCTCATCACCTCCCTGAGTAGAGGTATCGAAGGAAGCGACTTCACCACAATACGGTAATTCTTTTTTCGTCCAACAGACTCGGTGATTCGCGAAATGTTGTTTGACATACGCGTTGTGTCTATAAGCATCACGGGATGCCCCGGACCTTCACGCTTTAACATCTCGTTAAGTTTTGCGAAGTAGCTGTTATGGCCGCGAGTTTCCTTGGCTGCAAAAACACTTGGCGTCCAGAGTACCGGGCTACCCGCGGCAGCACCTGCCCCGAGAAAGCCCTTAAGTAGATCCCGCCTATGCAGCAATCTAACCCACCAGTAATTTTTTGAGATGCGGATTTAATAGACGTCCAGCAGGGTCAAGTTCAGCTTGCAACATCTGAAAATCTTTAAACCTGGGATAGAGCTGTTCCAGCCGGGCTTTATCCAATGAATGAACTTTGCCCCAATGCGGACGTCCGCCATATTTCCAGAAAATAGGCTCTATGAGGTCAAAGTAGGGGCGATAGTCCTCGCTAGCCATGCGATGAATCGAAATTGCGGCATGATCATAATCTCCGGCACTCATGCTGAGCCAGGTGTCATCCCTCTTCACGTAGCGATATTCCAATGGAAATACCACGTCGACTTCCTTTTCGATAACTGTACGCAGAATTTCGCGCAGGCAATCCGCCCCGGCCTCCGCAGGTACGGAGTACTCCATTTCGTTAAAACGACCATTACGTATGTTGCTGAGAATCCTGTAGGACTCATCCACCGCTTCCGTCGGTCCAATCTGCCTCGCCATTGCGTTGATCTCAGCAAAGCGCTCTTTTGCTGGCAACGTTGCCCAGAAAGCCATGGCTTGTGCAAAAGCGGCCTCGTCTTCGGGCGAAGGCGGCGGATTGTTGATGTCTTCATCCGTCTCATCAATAGCCAGCACTAACGCGTAGTCGGAATGTGTAAGAGGGAACATTTCAAAATGGCGATGATTAGCGGCGGATTCATCAAATGTCTCCAACACTTCTTCAATGGGTTGCACCCAGTTTCTGGCCTTGAGCTTATACGGCGCACGATTCTGCAGCGTCATCTGCGTCACAATACCAAGCGCACCGAGGCTTACTCGCGCGGCATCAAACAGATCAGAATTTGACGTTGGACTCGTATCGATAACGTCACCGTCAGGCGTCACCAGTCGAAGGGACGTGACAAATCCTGACAGACAGGTAAACGCTATACCGGTGCCGTGAGTTGCAGTAGCAGTGGCGCCAGCAAGTGTCTGACGATCAATATCTGGCAGGTTGAGCATAGCTTGCCCTATTCTGGCCAAAGGTTCACCCATATCACCCAGCCGTGTACCTGCACCAAAGGTCGCCTGAAGGGTTTGCGCATCGTGATCCAATAACCCGCTTAGCTGGTCAATGACTATCAGATGACCATCTGTAGGTACCAGGGCACTGAACGAATGGCCCGATCCAACCGGTCTGATTTCTCCACTGGTCCGTCTAAGGAAATCCTGCAATTCTGTCTCTGATGCTGGCGAGAATCGCCCCGATGGATAGCAGACTTGCCCCCCTGACCAGTTACGCCAGGGTGCAGCCTTTTGTTGACTCAGTACTGAAGCAAAAGGAGCAAACAAACCGGCTAACGCGGTGCTGGCCAACATCTGGCGACGTGAAATTTTCATTTGCTCTCTCCTAGTTCAGCCATTGAGTTAACTTTCGAGTGGTCTGGCAACATAAAGCGAATCATCGCGATAAAGTCCTCCGTCTCACATGCCATGCAATAACCCAGCGGTGGCATACTGTTGAACCCCTCCACGGTATGCCGCAGAAGGTTTTCCATGCCTTTGGTGACCCTGGGTTGCCAATGTTCAGCGACGCCCACAATCGGCGCGCCGGCATTGCCATTGACATGACACAGAGCACAACTCGTTGACCACATCTGTATCTGTCGAGCATCAAGGGCGTCTGACTTAGGTACCGAGACATCGACGGGCGGTTGGACTATATCCGCTAACGCATCCTGTGCTAACTGGTCCAGCGCAGATTCTCCGCCACAACCGGCAATCAATCCGGACACAAGCATCAGCAGCAAAAGGCCCGACCTATATCTCATAGTTGATACGTAACCTCCAATCCAAAGGCTCGCGGTGTGCCAATCATTTCTTCATTGAAACCAAAAAACGAAAGGTCAAAGGCATACACCATATATTCTTCGTCACCGAGGTTGCGGCCAAACGCCGCCACTTCCAATTTGTCGTCAGCAGACGCCCAGCTTATACGAGCATTCAGCAACCAGTAGTCGTCTTCACGCAGTAGCGGGTTGGCTAGCGCGTCGAAGTAAACTTCATCCTGATAATTGAAGTCAGCCTGCAGTGTAATCACGTCATTACTCTGCAATGGGATATCATACTGGATCAAACCATTTACGGTGAGTTCAGGTGACATTGGGATCTTGTTGCCGCTGAAGTCACCGTCCGGCGTGACAAAATCCTGATATTCTGTCGAAAGCAGGCCTAGCCCCAGATTGACAAACAGGTTTTCGACAGGCAGCCACTGTAATTCAAACTCGGCGCCATAGATTTCGGCATCCGCTGCGTTGGAAATGGTGGAGAAACCTAGACCATCGACAATCACATATGCATACACCTGCAAGTCTTCATAATCGTAGTAGAAAGCCGAGCCATTAAAGCTTAGGCGGCCATCTGCCAGCGTGGCTTTATAACCCACCTCATAGCTGAGTAGTTTTTCTTCGTCATAGGTTGCGATGCCGTCACTGGTGCTAAAAATACCTCCCGCCTTAAATCCACTGGTTATGCCGCCGTAGAGTAAAAGTTCGTCAGAAACCTGAGCATCCAGAACGATGCGGCCACTGACATCGCTGAAGTCGGTGTCCTCAACAGCAGGGAAACCCGGTTGCGCAGGATTGCCACCTTCAGGCTCGTCATAGAAGTAATAACTATCATGCTTTATTTCTTCATCGGTGTAGCGCAGCCCGCCAGACAATGTCAACCGATCGCTAAGTTCATAACTTGTGTCAAAAAAAGCGGCGAAGCTGGTAATTTCCTGATCGGTGCCTGACTTTGTTTTGAAGACAAATTGTTCTGGGCACAACCCCCCCGGATTACCGGGAGGCGCGGTACAATTGACGTCGTCGCCAATGGTCGAAGGTCTGAAGTCGCGCAAGATATCAAACGCTGTATTATCCGTGGCGTCGTCTTTAAGATAATACAAACCAGCGAGCCAGGACCATTTATCCTCAGCCCAGCTCAAACGAAGCTCCTGAGAGAAAGTTTCCTGTTCAACCGCGAGTTCACCGGTCAAAATATCATTTGGACCGGCGTCAGTTTCTTCCGGCCTAAAGTCATCCACACGATCAAACGAGCTGATCGAAGTAATAACATAGTCGCCAATGGTCCAGTCTGCGGTGAGTGAAACTCCCCAGAACTCGGTATCGTTCAAGGCTTCAAAATCGTAGTTTCCTTCGTTGTAACCCGGCACTGCTGGAGCGGTATCTCCATTAAGTGTGGTATAGGATGCCTGTTCGGAATAGCCAAAAATGTCTGCACACTGGAGAGCAAGAATGGCCTGATTGTCGCACATATTGCCATCAGCATCCCAAACGCCTAGATGGCGGTATTGCACTGCGTCAGATTCTGTTTTGCCACCGCGCAAATTGAACAGCAGGTTCAAGCTCTCATTCGGCTGTGTTTCAAGCAGCACCCGCCAGGCAAATTCATCCACACCCTGCTGATCGTTACCAGTGAACCTGTTTTTCATCCAACCGTCGGAATCGCTCTTAAGCATGGTCGCGCGAAAAGCTGTGTTTTCTCCCAAAGGCCCACCAAAGGCGCCCTCAATCTTGCGCTGGTCCCAACTACCGATACCGGCCCGAAACCAGCCATCCCTTTCAGTGGTGGGCTTACGTGATACATAATTAACAGCCCCTCCGGTAGCGTTTCGTCCGTATAGCGTACCCTGAGGACCGCGCAATACCTCAACCCTCTCAACATCTAACAACTGGAAAATCTGCGCCGCGTTTGAAGAGATATAAATTTCATCCATATACGCGGCGATGGGTCCCTGGTTCAGCACACCAAAATCGTTTAATCCCACGCCACGAATAAACGGCGCCGGTACTCCCGTGTCGCCATTGGGATAGCCGACACTGAAGTTGGGTGTCTGCGCAGTAATATCTACAGATTGCCGGAAACCGAGCGCCTCGATTGCATCGCCGGTAAAGGCAGTGACAGATACTGGCGTTTCCTGTAGCCGCTCTTCTCGTTTCTGCGCGGTGACAATAATTTCTTCCATCATCGGCGAGCCGCTGATCTCTGCGGTCACCCAGTGCGGGAGACAAAGCACAAAGATACCAAGGACACCTCGACCGAATTTGATTTGCTTAACCATGCCACCATCCTTATTTTTTTTTATTCTCTACCTTATACCGATAAAAAAAACAATCCCCCAATTTGCGGAGGCACGGAAGTAAAAATTTCGCGTGCAGCAGCCGAGATGTTGATCCCATGGTTTCATGTTGCAAATTGGCACTGGTTTGGAGATCAATAGCGCATGGGATTTCTGCTTTATCCGTTCTTCGACCATCCTGCTTCAAACAGAAGTTGGCATCCCCCTCTCCCCCTCCTTGTATGTCCCTCTCGGAGCTTTTAACTCGCCTAGTTCGGACTTAAGAACAATACTGACAAGGGTAAAACCGAACCCTGAAAAGGTTGGAAAGTATCTGTTTGACCGAGCTCTGGACCTTTGGACCCTTTTCAGGGTGACACCTTCAGTTGAAGTCTTAAATCTGCGACACCTGCAACTCCCCTCCTGCTGTCAGCGTTATACGAGCGCCTGCCTGTACGTCGATAAGGAGAGACCTGTTCCTGTTGTCTCTGTAACGAGCCGGCTGGGTCTTGTTTTAACGAAAATCTCATTCGTCGGGGTAGCCTCTCTCAAAAACCGCTTTCTTACCCTAAAAAATTTGGGCGTTTGTATCTTTTACTTTTTGTGTGTAAGGCAGGGTCGACAGACCTCCAAGTTGATGATCTAGACACAGTGTCCACTCCAATGCTAATTTTCAGTCTGTCTGGTAGGTTTTTGGGAGCACGTCACATCTGTCTTGGAGTTTCATGCTTCGCTATCAGAGCCGTCCAGAGCTAGTGCACGCTGAGACCGCCAAATCTTTACGCGCTCAGATGTCAATTGACTTGCGCGACTCTGTTCGAACTTTCACGCAGATAAAAAAGGAGATGGAGTGTCTTTTTCTCTCGACAACTTATTGAGCCGTTCGCTTATCTTCGCGCTTGCTATTGCAGCTACACTGGCGAATGCTGAAACGATCGCACCCGCAGGGCTTTCACCGCTGATCGAAGAAGTTACGATAACCGCGAGAAAAAGATCGGAATCGGCAAAAGACGTCCCATTATCTGTCAGTGGCTTCTCTCAAGGGCAGCTTTCAGCGCTGGAAATTAGAGACTTGAGCGACTTGTCCGTGAGCACTCCATCGGTGGTGCTCGACGATGTCGGAGCGCAGCGAGGATTTGCGAATTTCGCCATGCGTGGTTTGGGGATCAATAGCACGCTGCCCTCAATAGATCCTGCTGTGGGCATTGTGACGGATGGAGTCTTTCTCGGCACGAATGTAGGTATCGTCACTGACTTCGTGGACGTTGAAAGCATTGAACTTCTCCGTGGACCCCAGGGCACTCTGTTTGGACGGAACGTTACAGGCGGTGCGGTCCTCATAAAAACTAAGGCGCCGACGCAAGACCGAACCTTCAGCATGCGCCTAGGCCAAGAGCGCTCGGTTGAAGGTGGCCCATCCACCTTCATTACTAGCACCGTTTCTGGAGGCCTAAGCGAAAACCTCGCCGCGAGGCTGACTGTTCATTCCCGTAACGATGATGGTCCATTGGAGATATCTGCTGGCCCGCTCGCTGGGAAGAAACATGGTGCGATGGAAACGCTTGGCATAAAACCAGTCCTAAAATGGAGTCCCAGAGAAGACACCAGCATCACATTGAGATACGAGCTGCAACGAATTGATGGAGACGGACCCTCATCACAAGCACACACGAACCGAGCAGGGGCAGTAGGCAGTCCAAACAATTGGGATCGGAATAGCTTCGACTTTGCGATTGATCAGGCGGGCAAAACTGAGCTGGATAATGATTTTCTGGCTCTAGAGGCGACCACACGTTTTAAAGGCGGAAACCTGACCTACATTCTTGGTAGTCGAAAATCGTCGGTTATTACGGTAGCCGACTTTGATTCTCAGCCTCTACCGTTTATTCAAGTTGATGTCGCTAGTGAGTATCAGCAGCTGTCACACGAAGTCCGATGGTCAGGACTCGTTCTCTCCGATCTGGCTCATTTGACAATAGGGGCTTTTCATTTTGCCTCTGAGTTAGATGTTGATGAAGATCAAGGGCTCCTGGGAATGCTGACGCCTGACGGCTCACCTTTTATTACGAATAACGGAGGCGGTAATCTCGACGTGGATAGCCTTGGTATCTTCGCTACGTTAGATTATTTCCTCTCAGATTCGTTAGAAATGTCTCTGGGTTTAAGAGTTTCTGAAGAAACCAAAGCCGCAAAGATCACATCCATTGCTTTAAACGCAAACTCAGATTGCTACGTGCAAGGAACAAACCCTGTTATTACATATGGTCCTGGGCCCGAGGAGGTATGTGCACCTGACTTCGAAGACGAAAAAACATTCAATTACTTATCTCCGAGAATAAGCTTTTCTTACGACTTTCCTGAATTGGGCATGGCTTATGCTAGCGCGAGTGTCGGCTTCCGATCAGGCGGATTCAACCTTCGCAATAGAGATCAAACGGTCGTATCACCTGGGTACGATGAGGAGCGCGTGAACGCGTTTGAATTGGGCTACAAAGGGACCTGGGATATGTATCGGTTCAACATTTCCGCGTATCATTCTGTTGTGTCGGATATGCAACGCGAGGTGGTGTTTCCCGTTGAGGCTGGTTTAGCTCAAATACTTACAAACACTGCCGATGCTGAAATTAATGGCCTTGAAGCTGAAGTGACTGCATTGATTAGTCCGCGTTTTTCTGTGCGGGCAACCCTCGGTTTAATGGACGCAAAACTCACAGAGGTGTTGTTTGACCTAAATCGGGACGGTGCCGTTAATGCTGGTGATAAAGCCCTTGATTTACCGCGTGCGCCCGAGCTGACCTATAGCCTGTGGGGTTCATACACCACTTCAGTTTTGTCGGGGTTCTTGAGGTCTTCGATAGCATTTGGATACAGAAGCGAAATGGCTTTTACCGACTCTAATGACGGGTTTATTCAGGAAGAGGATCGGCTGGATATATCGTTTGACTACCTTACCGCTGACGGCCGATGGGAAATCTCTGTTTACGGTCGTAACATCTTAAACAATGTCCGACATGGTGCGGAGGCAATTTTGCCCTCATCTTTGGGAGGCTCTACCCTTTCGTTCCTCATGAAGCCCGCGATCTACGGTATTGGTATCGACTATATTTTGTGACTAGATTCTCAGCCTCCTCTAGAAAAGCAAGTGCTCTAATCGCCTACACCTGCTCGACCGTTACTCGAACGCGTTGCACGGATCATGAGCACACTTACCCGCACGTGGGCTAACTCAAAATTTTTGGGGGTGCCTCCGAAAATTGCGCGTTAGTGTCGTTTTTTGTCATAGAACGCAAAAAGCGTTTTTATATTTACTCTCAGTGCTAAACGTGAAGAAAATTGGCGCGAATGGATCAGCGATTTGCGTTTCGGATACAGTGCTCTCGCGTTTGACATATTCATGGGCATGGTAATTAACAATTGCAAACGCTGCTAGCAGTGATCATCCCTCACCCCTCCTTGTATGTCTCTCTCGGAGCTTTTAACTCGCTTTGGACTTAAGAAAAGCACTAGTAAACGTAAAACCTAACCCTGAAAAGGTTGGAAAGCACTCACCTGCCTGCTCTGATGACCTTTAGACCCTTTTCAGGGTGACATCTGCAACACCTGCAACACCTCTCCTGTTATCGGCGTTATACGCGCGCGTGGCTGTACATCGATAAGGGAAATACTGTTGTAGCCGTTGCAGCCCGTAGTTCGGTGACAAAAGAGGCATCGTTTCTAGCTGTTGGTTAGCAATGCCTACAACCTTCGCCTGCACACGCTGGACAGTCGCTGCGTAAGTTCGTAGGTTCAACGTACGCTCCGTCACCGCCTTTGCCTACGCGCTCCCCAGCGCGTGCGTAAGTTCGCGCGGGGGGTATGGGGGGTATATTACCTACGCGCGTTTCGGGGCTTTTTTCATAGTCAAAAGCAGCATCTTCGTCAGTAGATAATCCAGCGTCTACGACGTCAAAGTAGGTCTTTGAGTTGCGGTTACTGTCGCTCTGCTGGAACTCTGAGATGCGTTTTTCGCGCTTCAGCTGCGTCAGCGCCTGAAAAAATCTGTCTTTGCCTTTCCTCCCCTCGAACATCTTTGGGAACTCGGAATAAGAAGAGAGCTGCTTGTAAGTCGTATACGAGCCTGCCTTGGCGGCTGTGACCTTTTTCTCAGCGTCTATAGCGATGCTTATCAACCCTAAAAGCCGAGTTGCATCTTCCCTAATTTGCCTTTCTAACCGGGCCGCGTGCCCTACTCTGTCAGAGGAAAGTGGTTTCAAGAGACCATCCGCGCTCCATGACAGCTCTATTGGCGCATCCAGTCTTGCGCCGAGATTTAGCTTCTCCTGATGTAACTCGGCGCCGTCGTCCGAAGGTACTAGAGCTAACCGGGATCGACTGGAGTTATGCCATGCCGTGCTGCCCGAATAGTTGTTACCTGCCGCCCCACCGCGCGCCGCTTGCTTGTCGATATGCGCTAACAACAATACAGCCTGATTATTGCGGGCCGCCATGTCGCCCAGCATACCTTTGAGAAACGCTCGCACTTCGCTACGGTCATTTTCGTTACCAGCGTAAGCATCTGAAGCGTTATCGATAACGACAAGGTCATAGCCTGCAGACAATTCAAGGAGACGATCCATCGCCTGCGTCTTGCATACCGAGCTGACACCACCTTGAAGTCGAGTGTGAGCCAACGTGTGCCCTTCGTCAGTGCCGTCGAAGGCATCTAGATTGCCGCCAAGTTCGAAGTTAAAGGCCTGAACGATTTTCCCCAATCGATATCTGACCAGTTCGCTGCCGTCTTCAAGTGACGCAAACAGCACCCTGCCCTTGGTTACCTCCAAACCAGCCCAGCCGCACCCGTGAGCGATATGTGCCGCCCACGTAAGCGCCAACAAGGATTTGCCTGAACCGCCATGGCCACCGAGTAAAGTAACGTAGCCACGCGGCAGCAGACCCTGAATTAGCCAATCAATGGCTTTCAGTTGAGCTGTTCTAAGATCGGTCAGATCAACTGTCTTACTGAAAGGTTGCTTTGGGAGTTCAAAGTCGTCCAGACGTGCGAGCTTCGCATAGTAATCATCAGGAGACATGTGCGACTCCCGTTATTTTTGCAATTCGCTGCCAGGCAGCCTCTAGGCGCGCATGATCCTGCATCGAAAGCGGTTCGCCAGTGCTCAACATTCCCGCTGCGAGGTAGACAACGTTTGATTCAGTCGCCAGTAGCGCCAAGAGATCCCGCGGGTTTATCCGAGGACTAGCTTGATGGCTATTCTGCAAGCCATCGCCTGGAAACAAGTCGCGCATCTCGAGACCAACCGCTGCGCAGATCTCCTCAGCACGGCAACCGGCGAAACAGTAAACAAGCACCCTTCCGTCCTCTATCTCTCTGATTGATAGGGATGGAGTCTTGTCATCGTGGGCCGGACAACAGGCGAAGAATTGTCCGCCCGGTCGCTGCTTTACTCGCTCAAGTCGAGAGAGCAGTTTATCTGCGGGGCTCAACTGTGGGCTCCTGGCGCCTCTGTAGAGCCATTTTTTTGGGGTTTAGCGCCCAAATTAGCTTGATAAGGCCGGTAGGAGTGCAAAGGGCAGGCTTGGGAAGTACAGGCCCGAATTAACTCCCTAAAGCCGCGTTCCACGTGATCCGCGGTGCAGCCCATGCATTCAGCGCACTTGGCCTTTATCGCGTTAGTCCGAGACGGTTTTGCGCGCAGTCTTATGATTGGGTTGA
>CAJWZG010000070.1 GCA_913049565.1 uncultured Gammaproteobacteria bacterium | reverse complement strand
TGATTGCCGCCGAAGCCGCCGTGAACTTCAGGTACGGTGACGCCCAGCCACCCGAGTTCTGCCATGGTTTGCCAGTAGGTGTCGCTGAAGCCAGCGTCGTTCTTGCTCAGCGCTTGACGGGTATCTAAGTCATAGTTGTCGTTAACAAAACGTTCGACACTATCTTTTAATAGCTGCTGTTCTTCGGATAAATCAAAATTCACGTTCAGGCTCCAAAATGGGCGTGTAGTCTTTTCAGTCGAGTTACTTGGCTTTCTTCAGGCCAAGCACGTTCTTTGCTACGACGTCTTTTTGCACCTCTGAGGCTCCGCCATAGATCGTGTAAGCACGACTGGACAAGTAGCCAGACATGCCGCCTTTGGCAAAGCTATGGCCGACGGGCTGTTTGCCCCAAGCTGCCGAGTAAAGACCGCCTGCTTCTACCGTGAGTTTTTGAATTCTCTGCTGAATCTCGGTTCCCTTAAGTTTCAGGATAGACGATTCAGGCCCAGGCTCTGCTCCATTGGCTGCGCTAGCTAACGAGCGCAGCTCGGTGAACTCAGTAGCCAACAAATCGATTTCCAGCTCGGCCAGCTTTGATTTGTAAGCAGGGTCATCAAGCAACGTGGCGTTGCCGCGTTTGACGCTACCCGCTTGAAGCCGCAGGTAGTCAAGGGCGACCAAAGACTTGGAAATGCCCGCTAAGCCTGTTCGTTCGTGAGCCAGCAAACCTTTGGCGTAACCCCAGCCTTTACCTTCTTCGCCGACTAAATTTTCAACGGGTACTTTGACGTCAGTGAGGTGCACCATGTTGACGCTATGGGAGCCCCCGAGGGTAATTATGGGCTTTACCTCAATACCCTCTTGATGCATGGGTATTAGTAAAAATGTAATGCCTTCCTGCTTTTTCCCGCTATCGCTAGTGCGAGTAAGACAAAAGATCCAATCAGCAATGTGAGCCAGCGTCGTCCAAATTTTTGTGCCATTGACTGTGTAATAGCTGCCGTCCTCGGAAAGCTCGGCCTTGGTTTTTAGATTTGCAAGGTCAGAACCCGCGTTGGGCTCTGAATATCCCTGACACCAGTTCACTTTGCGGGCACGGATATCCGGCAAGAACCGCTGCTGCTGTTCCTCGTTGCCATAGTTCATGAGAACCGGCGCAAGCATCGAAAGGCCAAAAGGCAGATCCCATGGTGTTTGGGCCACTGCGGTTTCCTTCTCCCAAATATAATGCTGAGTAGGTGTCCAGCCTGGACCACCAAACGCGACAGGCCACTTGGGTACATCCCAACCGCCTTTAGCTTTCGCTAGCTCAAACCAGTTAAGCCGCCATTGGGCATAGTCGGTTTTTGGATCATGGGCATTGGTAGCCAGAAAATCTCGAACTTCTTGTTGAAAAGCCAGATCCTCAGTACTCAGATCTACGTCCATATTGCTTCCTTGACAAAGTTGATTGTTCGTAACACAACGCATGGTAAAGGACTGAGCAAATCAAGTTAAGCAGTAGCGCGGTTAGAGTGTTAAATTTATGCCTGCGAGCGCCCACGCGGCGCGAAACAAAAAAGAAAATACGGCAGAGTTGAGGGGAGTTTTATGAGTTACCAGTCATTGATTTTCGACGTCGCTGAGGGCGTCGCGACCATCACATTGAATCGTCCAAACAATATGAACGCCATGTCGCCGCTAATGGGGGCTGAGCTTCATCAGGTCGCGTTGGAGATTGATGCAGACAAAAGCGTGCGAGCGGTGGTTTTGACCGGCACCGGCAAGGTGTTTTGCGCGGGTGGTGACTTGGGCGAATTTGCTGCGGCAGGAGAGGGCGCTCGGACCTTGATCATGAAAATGACTGGAGACCTTCATTTGGCACTATCGCGTTTGGCTCGAAATTCAGCTCCGGTCATCGCAGCAGTAAACGGTACAGCGGCTGGAGCCGGCTTCTCGTTGTTGATGGCCGCAGATCTGGCTATAGCGGCAGAAAGTGCGGTGATGACAATGGCGTACACCAATGCAGGACTGTCTCCGGATGGTAGTTCAACCTACTATATGCCGCGTAAAATCGGTGACCGTCGCACTCGTGAATTGATGTTGACCAATCGGGTACTCAGCGCCGCAGAGGCGCTGGACTGGGGCGTTGTCAACCAAGTGGTGCCCGACGCGGAAGTCGTGGCGACGGCGCAAAAACTGGCGGCAAAACTGGCTGCAGGTCCAACTCAAGCCTATGGTCGTGTGAAGGCGCTGCTAGACAGCAGCTTTGATCACTCTCTGGAGTCGCAGATGGAACTCGAGGCTAGGGCCATAGCAGACATGATCGGCAGCAAGGATGGTCAGGAGGGGTTACACGCTTTCCTCAAGAAGCGTAAACCCGCCTTTTCGGGTCGATAGCTATATTTATGGCCAAAGATCAGTTGGCTTCGCTCATGGATTGCAGCCCTCAATTGCGTACGCAAGTGGCGCTTTGTCTGGATGGTTTTGCTCCACAGTTTTATGAGCCCGATGTGGCCGAGGCCGAATCGCTGCGAACGGCGGCGGTAGCGCTAACCATTACCGACGTCGGCGCTGGTGCCGACTTGCCCGGTATTGAACAGCCGGCATCATGGTCCGACGAATCGGCGCTGATTCTTACCCGTCGCTCAAGCAAGTTGCGCAATCATCCGGGGCAATGGGCGTTGCCGGGAGGTCGAATGGATGAGGGGGAGACGCCAGAACAGACGGCACTGCGCGAGCTGCATGAGGAAGTGGGTATCGAGCTCGACCAAAGTTGCGTTTTGGGCCGTCTGGATGATTTTGTGACGCGGTCTGGCTACATCATGACACCTGTGGTGATTTGGGGTGGTGGCAATCTAAAAACTATGCTCAATCCGGATGAGGTTGCGAGCGTGCATCGAATTCCCCTTGCGGAGTTTGATCGAGCAGATGCGCCACGCTTAACAGAAGCAAAGACCAGTGATGCACCCATCTTGCGTATGCCGATCGGTAACGATCATATTGCGGCCCCAACGGCGGCAATTTTGTATCAATTCCGTGAGGTATGCCTGCGCAATCGGCATACTCGGGTAGCGCACTTCGAACAGCCGGAGTTCGCTTGGCGCTGAGTTGACCGGCCAACGCTTGCAGCACAGACTATCCACGCTACAGATTAACGACAGGAATATAACCATGGCGATTGAAACAGGCACGAAACTGCCAGAAGCAACACTGCACACAATGCAGGACGGTAAACCCACACCAGTGACCACGGGAGATTTATTTGCAGGCAAGAAAGTTGCCATGTTTGCCGTTCCAGGTGCGTTTACCCCCACCTGTTCAATGGCGCACTTGCCTGGATATGTTGTGCACGCGGATGCGCTCAAAGCCAAGGGTGTGGATAGCATTGTCTGTCTGTCCGTTAACGACGCCTTCGTTATGGATGCTTGGGGCAAAAGCGCCAATGCAGAAGAGCTGATAATGGTAGGTGACGGTAACGGTGATTTTACCGAGGCGCTCGGTCTGCAGATGGACGGCTCAGGTTTTGGTTTGGGCACGCGATCACAGCGCTACGCCATGATTGTCGACGACGGTGTCGTTAGCCATCTGGCAGTTGAGGCTCCTGGAAAGTTAGAGGTAAGTGGTGCCGAAGCGATTTTGGAAGCTCTCTAAGTAACCGGTACCCGCAAACTCAAAAGAACGCGGCTGCCCGAGTTACTGGGCAGCCTTGATTGCCTCTAAGGTTTCACGTGCTTTACCCACTGGGCGAATAAGACACTCTTGTGCCGCGGTCGCGACCATTTCGCCGTGGCGATTGAAGAAATGGCCCCGAACGAACCCTCGGGCGGCGCCTGCGTTCGGAGATTCCTTAGCAAACAGTAGCCATTCATCGGCTCTAAAAGGTCGATGAAACCAAATAGTGTGATCCAAACTAGCGCCCATAATGGTGCGCTCCCCCGTCTCGTCGACGGTCAGTGGTCCGTGCGGCAGCATGGATGTCGACATAAAATCCAGATCTGACATATACGCTAACAGCGCAAGATGCACTTCTGGATTGTCAGGCAGCGTATTCCGGGCGCGCAACCAAGTGTGTTTGTAAGGTGGATGTTCGCCCCGATTCATCATCGTAATGCGCTCTACAGCGCGTGAGTCAATAGCCTCGAAACGGAACATGAACCGCGCCATATCGGGCTTTCTTTGCGCAAGCTCAGTGTAGGTTTCAAGGTCACCGCGAAGGGATTCAGGTGGTGGCACGTCTGGCATTGGTAGTGCGTGGTCTAGGCCTTCCTCAGGCTTTTGCCATGAGCAGGCAAGGGTAAAAATTGTCCGTCCATTTTGAATGGCTGCTACCCGCCTCGTGCTGAAACTGCGCCCATCGCGAATTCGGTCAACTTCGTAAAGAATGGGACGAGTCCAGTCGCCGGCGCGCAAAAAGTAGCTGTGCAGCGAGTGCAGGCTTTGCTCGCTACCAACGGTGCGAAAAGCCGCAGCGAGTGCTTGCGCAAGAACCTGGCCGCCGAAGACATGCTCGGTGTTGTGGTTCTGACCGCGGAATAGGTTTTCCTCAATTGGCTCAACATCAAGCAGGTCAATGATTTCTTGCAGCACTTTGTTCATTGGATCATCGCAGGGTGGGTGTCAAGCAAGAGGATAAACCATCTCTCTAGATGATTGGTGTTTCGTTCACAACGGGCACACTTTTTATGTTGGCGAGTCTATCGATCTGAGATACTTCCAACTTGAATGTAAACGCAGGAGGTTTCATGAGCATCGAAGTGAAGCAGATTCCATGTCTGGGCGATAACTACGGGTTTCTCGTCCACGATGTTGAGACAGGCGCAACCGCCAGTATCGATACCCCCGAGGTGGCTCCCATTAATGCCGCTTTGGCGGAAGCCGGATGGCAGCTGACGCATATTTTGAATACCCATCACCATGCTGACCACGCTGGTGGTAACGAAGAGCTGAAGGCTCAGTGGGGCTGCGAGATCATTGGTGCCGCCAATGACGCACACCGAATCCCGGGAATTGACACACTGGTGACTGACGGACACGCCTTCGGGTTGGGAGCTACAGAGGTTCGTGTGTTGGAAGTTCCCGGACACACGTTGGGCCACATTGCCTATTATCTGCCGAGTGAGAACGTTGCCTTCGTTGGCGACACGTTGTTTGCCCTTGGTTGTGGTCGCATGTTTGAAGGCACAGCTGATCAAATGTGGGCGAGTCTGGAAAAACTGATGGCGCTGCCAGATGAGACGGTCGTTTATTGCGCCCATGAATATACGCAGGCCAATGCAGCTTTCGCTGTAACTGTCGAGCCGGGCAATGTTGAACTGCGCGAACGCGTCTCAGAGATTGCGCGATTGCGTGAACAAGGTATTCCTACGGTGCCGACAAGTATCGGGCTTGAGCGGCGAACTAATCCTTTTGTTCGGCCCGCGAGCCATGACCTGCAGCAGACGATTGACCTTGTTGGTGCTGACCCAGTCGTCATCTTTGCAGAGACCCGTAAGCGTAAAGACCACTTTTGAGCAGCCTTGGCGCGCTTGAAGATGATGCAGAAGAACAACGCGCAGGATTGCTGTACGCGTTAATCGCTTACGGTATATGGGGCGTCGCCCCAATGTATTTTGTCTGGGTGGGGTTCGCCGCACCACTAGAGATTCTCATGCATCGGGTGCTCTGGTCGGTGCCGTTGCTTATCGTGCTCATATCCGTAACAAGGCAATGGGATGCTGCGCTTGGATTGTCTCGCAGAGAACTGCTGTTTTTGCTGGCTACGGCCCTGTGCCTTAGCGCGAACTGGTTTACGTTTATATGGGCTATACAGGCAGAGCGTATCTCGGACGCTAGCCTTGGTTATTTCATTAACCCGCTAATCAATGTGCTGCTTGGCTGGACGTTTCTGCGCGAACGCATGCGTCCACTGCAATGGTTGGCCGTGCTCGTCGCATTGACAGGTGTCTGCATAGAGCTTTGGGTGCAGCGGACGTTACCTTGGCTCGGGCTTACCCTAGCACTGAGTTTTGGGTTTTATGGATTGTTGCGAAAACAGGTGAGTGTGCCGGCGGCTATTGGTCTTTGGGTAGAAACGACGTTGATGTTGCCTATCGCTCTGATATTTTTCTTTTGGCTGATCTCTCAAGAAGGCCTGCGCCCAGAGTTTGAAATTGCTCAGCTAGCCCTCGGCGGGTTGATAAGTGTTGTGCCCTTGGTGTTTTTCGCTGCAGCAGCGCTTCGATTACCGCTGACTACCCTAGGATTTGTTCAATACTTGGCGCCCAGTTGCGCATTGATGCTGGCGGTTTTTGTGTTTAACGAAACCGTACCTGAAATTCGATGGACGACCTTTGCATTCATTTGGTCTGCTCTACTGATCTTCACAATGGAAAACATCTGGAACCTTCGGAAGAGAAGTCGCGCTTCGATCAGTGGACTTTGAGGCCGTCGCTCAGAGGCGGTCAGCCTCAGCCATCGCTGCCTGAAGTGACGCCATAGACCGAATATAGGGTTCATAACGCTGCAATAATAACGGGCGCTCTGCCGCTGCTTGCGCCGCTTCCGCTCGGGTTTCGTAAACGCCAAGAAGCGCGACGTACCATGTCTTGCCCCTTACGTTGATCATGGCTCCGATGAGTTCGTCTAGCTGGGTGTCGCGGATAAAAGCTCGCAATTCGCCCTGGCTGCCTAGGGCGATCAATTGCACGGCCCAATAGCTGGCTGGCACCTCTTGCAGCGCAGTAGGTTCTTTTGCGGGCCCTAGAGATTCGGGTTGGGCGTCCACATTCGTCATAGCAGTGTCGAATGCGTCCGGTGATTTAGGCTGATTGGTAGTGGTGCTGGCCAAGGGCGGTTCAGTGGTGCTTTTATCGTCTTCAGGCAGAGACCAGTCAAAGCGCTTGCTGCGACGTTCGGCCTCCATTTTCTGAATCTCAGCGATCGTCCGTCGTTTACACGCCCACGTTTGAATACCTTGCTCGCAGTGCCAGCTGGTTTCTGCATTTGGGTCTTGTGTACTTTTCTGCGCCGGCTCAGGAGCGTTGCTTGAACAGGCAGTCAGAGCAAGAAAAGAGGCTAAGCAAATAAAACGAAAGTGAATGTTGTAGTGCATAAGTGTCGGGATCTTGGATCGACGATGGGTGCTTGATACCAAAACTGGCCGAAAAACGCGATAGCCTAAGTTTAATCACCCTAAGAAACGTCCATCAACCTGCTCAGCAGACCTACTTGGCTTGCGGACGTGGGCATTTTCGCCTAACTTTTTAGCCTATTGACCCAATGAAATTTCCGGTCTGGTGTCAGCGCAAGGAAGACTTGATGTTAACGACTCTGTCCGATTTTGAACGTATACCGCGAATCTTACGTCTGAATATCGCCGGACAACCTATCGAATGGGTGGCTTGGCAGGACGCGGTTTGTTTATATGCTCGTGAACTGGTGATTTGGACCGTTGGCGAACCCTTGGTGACTATTCGCGGAGGTAGATCGAAACACAGCGGCGAGATGAGTGCGCAGGATATTCACAGCATCATCGCATGCGATGGTCGGGTCGTTTCTCGCACCTCTCAGATACCACCCCTTACTAATCCAGCGTTATTCAAGCGTGACGGCAACATGTGTTTGTACTGCGGAAAGCACCTCGCAGACTATGAACTTACGCGGGATCATGTGGTTCCGGTGTCGCGGGGCGGAGTAAATCTTTGGGACAATGTGGTAGCCAGCTGCCGCCGCTGCAATCACTTTAAGGGCAATCGCTTGCTCGAAGAAACCTCATTGGAACTGTTAGCGCTGCCCTATGCACCCAATTATTCAGAGTATCTCGCGCTAATCAATTCTGGCCGTATTTTGGGCGACCAAATGGCTTTCTTGAGTAAAAGCTTCGGTGCGAATAGTCGTCTGATTTAGCGTAGCCTGATGACAAAATGCTCAGCGAAAACCTTTGATAACGTCGTGTTCGTACAACCAGTCCTGCTGTTGTAGCGCGATTTCGGGCAAAAGGCGGGTTTTGAGCGCCATACCCAGATGTTGTGACAAACGTTTGGTGGAAGATGGTTCGGTCAGGCTCAGTAAGTGCGCGCGCATCTGCTGATTGAGTTTGCGATGTCGGGGCCGGCGGAAACGTTCAAACGCTGCCAGGCCGTCACCGATGTCTTCTTCGTAATTCTCCATCATGCGTGACAATACCCAAGCGTCCTCCAATGCCGTGTTATCGGCGTCAATCTTGCCCAAAGTCGGTGGTGAGAATGCGCTGTGCAAGAACGCGACACGCCCTGCAAACAGGGTGTCGCTTGCCACGAAGTCGTCGGTTGAGATACCGCCCATCGCAACCTTGCAAGCCAACGCCTCGTGCAAGCTGTCATGCCACTGAGAATCGCTAAAGCACCGATCTGCGCGAGTGACAAAGCGAAAATGTATCTGATTGGGGTCTGATAACTGCTCTATGTATTGGCCGTTTCCGCGCCATAGCACGTTGGCTTTGCGCAAAGGGTGATCAGGTAGCGTGGCGTGATAAACTAAAAATCCAGGGTTTGAATGGATAGGGCGAGGCAAGTCTTCCGGCGAGCTGAGAATCGTTAGCTCATGATTGGTTTCTACATCGCTCAAAGCAGCGCTTCCCTGCAGTGGATTGGCGAGTTGATTTTCTAGAAATTGTTCAAGGAGCGGGGCTGAGAAATTCACCATCCCGCTACCGTAGCGCTGATAATAAAAATCACCTAAGGGCAGCTCAGACAGCAAGTAGGCACTTTTGCCAAACCGTATCTGATAGCGATCAGGAGCGAACCCGATCGTATCGATGACGGAAGGCGCAAGAGCGCGAAGCAGTCGGCTACTGTTTGCACCAAAGCTATAGATCGATGAAGCGGCGTGCGTATTGTTAGGGTGATCAAACTGATCAGAGGAATGGAATCGATTGATTGCCTCGAAACCACTGGCGCGGCAAGCAAGAGCGGCCATTTGCGCACCTAAATTTTCGCCGATGATGGCTACACGATACATAGCTCGCCCGTGATTTAGAGTTTGCGCCAGCGCGTTCCCTCGCGGGAATCTTCGAGTTCAATACCGGCCGCCAACAGTTCGTCACGTATGCGATCTGCGCCCGCATAGTCGCCACTTGTTCTAGCCACTTTGCGCTTCTCGATCATCCCTTCGATAACTTGAGCAGACGGCGAATCATCGCCACCCGGTTGCCCTTGGGTGAAATAGTCTTCTGGATTCTGATAAAGCAAACCCAGCAACCACCCCCCAGCCAGCAACTGTTGTTTGGCATCTTCTTTCTCACTACCTGCTGAGGCTCGCCGCAATTGATTCGCCAACTTATGCATCGCGGCGAGGGCTTTCGGTGTATTTAGATCGTCATTCAGTGCATTGACGACGGGAGATGGGTAATTCTCGGCTTGGGCGTGCTGCATATCATGACTGGTTTGTGAGGTTGGCGTGCTTACCTCGCGTAGGCTTTGATACAGGCCGTCTAGGCTGGCTCTCGCTTGCGCGAGCAGCTCATCAGACCAGGTCAGCGACGAGCGATATTGACCGGATAAAAGCGCATAGCGCAAGACTTCGCTGCCGTGCTTTTCAAGCAACCCACGGATAGTAAGCACATTACCTAACGACTTAGACATTTTCTGGGTGCCCAAGTTCAGCATGCCGTTATGCAGCCAGTAGCGAACATAGCTCGGAGCGTCATTGGCGCAGCGGCTTTGGGCGGCTTCGTTTTCATGGTGGGGAAACGTGAGATCTGCGCCACCACCATGAATATCAATGGTTTCGCCCAAGTGTTTTTTCACCATGGCGGAGCATTCAATATGCCAACCCGGTCGGCCACGACCCCAGGGGCTATCCCAACCCGGTTGTTCGGGTGTTGATGGTTTCCATAATACGAAGTCTTTTGGATCTTTCTTGTATCCCGCAACCTCAACTCTCGCCCCGTCAATCATGTCTTCCAGCGAGCGCCTGGCAAGGGAACCGTATTGCGGGTCTGATGGTACGTGGAAGAGTACGTGGCCTTCATTCGCGTATGCATGTTCTCTGTCAATCAGTACGTTAATCATGTCGATGATTTCCGCAATATGATGTGTAGCCTTGGGAACAATGTCAGGGGGGCGAACACCTAGCCCACGGATGTCTTCCTGGTAAGCGTGAGCATACCGCTCTGCTAATTTGGCGATATCTTCACCATTCTGCGCCGCCGCGGCATTAATTTTATCGTCGATATCCGTAATGTTGCTGACGTATGTAACCTTTGGATAACGCGTGCGCAGCAGGCGCGTTAACACGTCAAAAACAACCGCAGGGCGGCCGTTGCCAATATGAACATAGCTGTAAACGGTCGGTCCACATACATAAATCGTCACGTGTTCTGGATCAGCAGGTACGAAGGACTCTTTCTTGCCGCTTAGCGTGTTGTGGAGAACAAGTTCGGCTTGGCTCATGGCGCGGTTCGGCTCCGGCTGTAGGCAGAATGGGTAAGCCTTAAAAAGGCGGCGGGAAGTTTACTCTTTTCCTAAAGTCATTGCTGTAGGGCTTTGTTTGCTATGCATCCACGACTACATGCTCATCGATCACGTTGAAGTAAAAGCAGTTTGGGCGGGCGGTATGGCAGGCAGGCCCGGTTTGATCGACGCGCAACAAAATGGCGTCGCCGTCGCAATCGAAATGCATACTCACCAGCGCTTGCGTGTTGCCAGAGGTTTCGCCTTTTTGCCAAAGGCTTTGACGGCTTCGGGAAAAATAGGTGATCAGCCCGCTGGCTAAAGTCTTTTCGATGGCATCCCGGTTCATCCAGGCAAGCATCAATACGCTGCCGCTAGTGTCATCTTGAGCAATGGCAGGAACCAACCCCTGATCATTGAATTTGATCACGCTGAGAAACTCGCCGATGTCGACGGCGGTACCGACGGGGGATGTTTCTAGCGCTTTTAAATCAGTCATTGTTCGCCCCGTATTTGCGGCTCAGGTGTCTGTACACACTTCGTAGAGCCATGGCCTCACCGCCCTCGGGTCGGCCAGCTCGTTTGCGGATGTTGAACGCCATGATGTCAAAGTGAAGCCACGGAATATCGTCGATGAAGCGCTGCAAAAACAGTGCTGCGGTAACTGCGCCAGCGTAGGGCGAGGCTGCGGAATTCACTAAATCAGCGACATGGCTCTTGAGCATGTAGTCGTATCCGTCGTGCAGTGGCATTGGCCAAACGGCATCGTCTTCTGCCTTTCCCAGCTGTGTAAGCTGTTGTGCTAAATCATCGTCGTTGCTGAACATGGCCGCAATCTCTGCTCCTACGGCACCCCTGGCTGCGCCAGTGAGGGTCGCGTAGTCGATGATGATTTCAGGCTTTTCGCTGGCTGCCATAGACAGCGCATCACACAGCAAAAGCCTGCCCTCGGCATCGGTATTGTCGATTTCTACTGTGAGACCTTTGTGCGTGTGTAGCACGTCTCCTGGCCGAAAGGCATTGCCTGATATGGCATTTTCTGCGGTAGGGATCAATACGCGCAAGCGCACAGGTAGGGATTGCGACATGATTAAATAACCTAGTCCCAACGCAATCGCAGCTCCGCCCATTTCCTTTTTCATCAGGAGCATACCAGCCGAGGGTTTGA
>CAJWZG010000069.1 GCA_913049565.1 uncultured Gammaproteobacteria bacterium | reverse complement strand
CAGTGATTTTCAAAACTCTCGGCAACCGAAGTCGAGGGCGTGATGGGATACCAAGCGCAGACGGTGGCGCCTCCGTAAACGCTTCCTAAACCTGCGGCGTCGTTGCCATCAAGCATGATTCGGTCACCTACGGCGTCGCTGCGTTTCACCTGCAACGGCAGCGGCGCGCTTAGATATTCGTGGGCATAACTTCGGCCCAACTCAAGGGCGCGGATATTCGGTTCAATCAGGGTATCTTTGCCCTTGTACTGGGTGGCCACCATGCCGGTAATGACGTCGAACTCGATGTTCAAAAGCCCAGCCAGAGCGCCGAGATAGGTAATATTCTTAAACAGACTTCGCTGCTTGGGGTCTGCAAATTCCGAGAGCATCATAGACGCGATCGGAATGCCAATTTCGTGAATATCTGTGCGCGAGAGCTCTCGGGCTATGGGCTTTGAGTTGTCATACAACAAGTAGCCTCCGGGTAGGATGCTGTCGATGTCTTCGGCAAAGGTCTCGGCGTTCATGGCCACCATAATGTCGACGCCTTCACGACGACCTAAATACCCCTGCTCACTGACGCGCACCTCGAACCACGTTGGAAGACCCTGAATGTTCGACGGAAAGATGTTGCGAATCGCCACGGGTATACCCATGCGAAAGAGCGCCTTGGCGAACATACCATTGGCGCTGGCTGAGCCTGAGCCATTGACGTTGGCAAAGCGAATGACAAAATCGTTAAATTTAGTGTTCATCTACGCATTACTCCCCGAAGGAACCGAGTTGTGGTATGTGAACAATAGAGCGCTGCATATCCCACGCATTGGTGGGACAACGCTCTGCGCACAGGCCACAGTGCAAGCACACATCTTCATCTTTTACCATGACCCGGCCGGTGTTGAGTGTATCTGACACATACAGGTCTTGTTGAGCGTTCAGAGCCGGCGCTACCAGCGACTGACGCAGCTCGACTTCAGGCTGATTGTCGACGAAGGAAATACAGTCCATCGGACAGATATCAACGCAGGCATCACATTCGATACATAGGTTGTCGGTAAAGACAGTTTGTACGTCGCAATTCAAACATCGCTGAGCCTCTTGCGCCGCTAGTTGGGCGTCGAAGCCTAGCTCTACTTCTACCTTAAGATTGGTTAGGGAGGATTCTGCTTCAACCAATGGCACTAGCTGGCGCTGAGTAGGGTCGTGAGCCGCGTCATAAGCCCATTCATGCACACCCATTTTGGTGGACAACAAATTCAGACCCTCTGCTGGTCTGTCGGCCTTGAGGTCTTTACCGTGACAGTACAGGTGAATGCTGATTGCTGCGCGATGCGCATGAGCCGATGCCCAAATAATATTCTCGGGGCCAAAAGCGCTATCACCGCCAAAAAATACGTCGGGGTTAGACGACTGCAGCGTCACTTCGTCCAGCGTGGGGCAATCCCATTTATCGAACTCGATACCCAGATCCCGCTCGATCCAAGGGCAGTGGTTGTCCTGACCAATAGCCATCAATACGTGATCGCACTCAATAAACTCATCGGGCTCTCCGGAGGGCTCGTAGCGCAACCGCCCGTCTTCGCCGCGCACTGGCGTCACACATTCAAACAATACGCCTTTGAGTTTACCGTTCTCATGCACAAATTCTTTGGGTGGCCGATTATTGATAATCGGGATCCCCTCACGCATGGCATCCTCTTTTTCCCACTCAGACGCCTTCATCACCTCGAAGGCAGAACGCACCACCACTTTGACGGATTCTGCGCCCAAACGCAGCGACGTTCGACAACAGTCCATCGCGGTATTACCACCGCCCATGACGATAACCTTGCCTTTGATTTCTGTAATGTGGCCAAAGGCCACACTGCTCAGCCAATCGATGCCAATGTGAATGTAATCATCAACCTCTTCTCTACCGGTCAGTTCTAGATCTCGACCGCGAGGTGCACCGGTGCCAACAAAATAGGCATCAAAATTTTGCTCCATCAACTCTTTGAGGCTGTCAATGGCCTGCCCAAAGTGGCAGTGAACTCCCATCTCTAAAATACGATCGACTTCTTCATCCAGCACTTCCTCAGGCAAGCGGAAAGCAGGAATCTGACTGCGCATAAAACCGCCGCCTTTTGCGTCTTGCTCGAATAAGTGAACTTCGTAACCAAAGGGCAGCAAATCCCGGGCAACCGCCAGCGAGGCTGGACCCGCACCGATCAGCGCGATGCGCTTGCCGTTCTTTTCTATGGGTACATGAGGTAGATACGGTGTAATGTCGCCCTTGTTGTCCGCAGCGGCTCGCTTGAGTCGGCAAATGGCCACTGGGGTTTCTTCGGTGCGCACTCGACGGCAGGCTGGCTCACATGGGCGATCACAGGTGCGTCCCAAGACTCCTGGAAAAACGTTCGAGTCCCAATTCAGCATGTACGCTTCCGTGTAGCGTTCCTGAGCAATAAGACGAATGTACTCCGGCACGGGTGTGTGGGCCGGACAGGCGTACTGGCAATCCACTACTTTGTGAAAGTAGTTGGGATCAAAGATATTGGTTGGTTCCATAATTAACTAGAACGCGGTCGACGCACTCAGATGGTGCCACCTCCGTTCTCTCTCACCTCTCTATCGACGCGGTTTTTAGTACCGAAAATCTCGAATATCCCCTCCCGAGATGGTGTGAACCTTAGCCCAGCCTAAACACTTCTACTAGTCCCCCTAACACGCCGTATTCTCGGCCAAAATTATTGACATCGAGGTCTACAAGTTAAAACAACTGTTTTGCGACGCTGACAAGCCAAACACTGACAGGCCATGCTGCAATGGGTAAAATGGTGCCTCGCGGCGAAGCGCCGACCGAATGAAAGGATAGGTATTTGACTACCGACGAGCTACCGTCGAACCCAGCTGAAACGGCGCTGATCCAGCCTGATCACTCACAACCAGAAACTTGTTTGCCTGCAAAACCAGGCATGCGCCTGCACTGGACCGGCCTGCACGGCAGTGCCGATCTGCTCGCGTTGACAAGCCTCGCCAAACAGGTCGATGAACTTTGTGTCGTCATTACTAATCAACCCGCTCGCTCAGACCGTTGGCGCAACGGCATTAGATTTTTCTCTGAAGACAATGAACTGGCAAATCTCCGCTTTCCAGATTGGGAAACGTTACCCTACGACGCATTCTCACCGCACCAAGACATCATTTCAGAGCGTCTGAGCACCCTTCGACTGCTTCAGGGGGCAAAATCCGGCGTCTTGACAGTGCCGGTGTCTACTTTGATGCAAAAGGTTCCACCCGTTAGCTATCTCGACGGGGCCTGCTTTCAGCTTGCCTGCGGCCACACATTTGATGTTGCTCACCAACGCTTGGTCTTAGAGTCTGCCGGCTATCAGAGCGTTGAGACCGTCACAGAACGGGGTCAGTACGCTGTGCGAGGCGCACTCATGGATATCTTTCCGATGGGTGCAGTATTGCCCGTGCGTATCGATTTGCTGGATGATGAGATCGACACGCTTCGCACTTTCGACCCGGATTCTCAGCGCACCGTCGATAGGATCGAAAGTCTGACTTTATTACCGGCAAAAGAATTTCCTTTCGATGACCAGGCAATTTCGCGCTTCCGAGACTGTTGGCACGATGCGTTTTCCGTCGACGTACGCCAATGCGCCATTTATCAAGACGTCAGCAGCTACATCGTGCCGAACGGCATCGAGTACTACCTCCCGCTATTTTTCGAAGAGCTAGCATCCCTATTCGATTACTTGCCCGAAAACACCATCTTCTTCACGGAAGATGGCATAGCGGAGTCTGCGCAAAGTTTTGAACAAGAAATACGTACTCGCTACGAGTCATTGCGCCACGATTCAGAACGCCCAATCTTACCGCCACAGCAGTTATATCTCGGTACCGACGAGCTCAATCAGCGCCTTGCCGAACGCCGCCGCGTTGTTTTGGGCGGCGATCATGCAAAGCACCAAGTACGATTTGCTTCGAGCGCGAATCCTGACCTACGGATTGACACCAAGGCCAATGAACCTGCAATAGCGCTGCGGACTTTTATTAAAAAAAACAACCAGCGCGTGCTGTTTGTCGCGGAGTCTGCGGGACGTCGGGAAGTCTTAGATGAGCTTTTACGCAAACATCAGGTAACGACAAAATCGGTTACCGGACTGTCGAACCACGACGCGGGCAGCGAGCACGGCATTTGCGTAGGCTCAATTCAAGAAGGTCTGAGCACCAGAGAATTAATCATCGTTTGTGAAAGCGATGTGCTAGGTACAAAACCGACGAGCAAGCGTCGCGAAAACGGCAAGCGAGTGATCGATCCCGAACAAATCGTCCGCAACCTCACCGAATTGAATATGGGCGCGCCAGTAGTCCACGTAGAACACGGTGTCGGTCGCTATTTGGGGTTGCAAACGCTTACCATCGATAACAGCGCCGAGGAGTTCTTAACTCTTGGCTATGCTGGCGATGCGAAACTCTACGTTCCGGTAACATCACTCCACCTGATCGGCAGATACGCGGGAGCTGACGAAGACCATGCGCCTCTTCACCGACTGGGATCTGATCAGTGGGAGCGAGCGAAGAAAAAAGCGGCGGAGAAAGTCATCGATGTGGCAGCGGAGTTGCTCGATATTTATGCACGCCGAGCCGCCCGCAAATCGCATCAGCTCCAAGCGAACGCCGATGACTACCAAGTATTTGCAGACGAATTTGGTTTTGAAGTTACCCCAGATCAAGGCATCGCTATTGAAGAAACATTGAGCGACATGGCGCAAGAGCGTGCCATGGACAGGCTCGTGTGCGGCGACGTGGGTTTCGGAAAAACCGAGGTTGCTATGCGCGCCGCATTCACAGCGGTGCAAAGCGGTAAACAAGCCATTTTACTGGTGCCGACAACCCTGCTTGCCCAGCAACATTTTGAGTCTTTTCGAGATCGTTTTGCCGCCTGGCCTATTAGCATCGACGTCGTTTCGCGGCAGCGCAGTCAGGCCGAGGTGGATGACATCGTGGCACGTTGCCACACGGGCAACATCGATATTCTTATTGGGACGCATAAGTTGCTGAGCCCTGAGTTTGGGTACAGCGATTTAGGTCTAGTCATTATCGATGAAGAGCATCGTTTTGGGGTACGACAGAAAGAACGTCTAAGGGCCTTACGCGCCGAGGTCGATGTTTTAACTCTGACCGCGACACCCATCCCCCGCACTTTAAATATGTCGCTTAGCGGACTCCGTGATTTATCCATCATTGCAACCCCGCCGGCCAAACGGTTGTCCATTAAAACCTTTGTGCAGCCCCACCGGGAACAAAGCATTAAAGATGCGGTTAGCCGAGAGCTGATGCGCGGTGGGCAGGTGTTTTTTCTGCACAACGAAGTGCGCAGCATTGAACAGGCAGCCGCAAATCTAGAAACGTTGGTGCCCGAAGCAAGGGTCGGCATTGCTCACGGTCAAATGGGCAAGAATGAAATGGAACAGGTGATGGGCGACTTCTATCACCGGCGTATCAACGTGCTTGTGTGCACGACGATTATCGAAACCGGTATCGATATCCCTAATGCCAACACGATTGTGATTGAACGAGCCGACAAATTCGGACTGGCCCAGCTGCACCAACTTCGCGGTCGCGTTGGCCGCAGCCACCGACAAGCCTATGCATATCTTCTGACCCCAGACAGAAAAGCCATGACCACAGACGCAATAAAACGACTGGAGGCCATTGAAGCCGCCGGCGAGCTTGGGGTGGGCTTTACCCTAGCGACACAGGATATGGAAATACGCGGTACGGGAGAGCTGCTGGGTGATGATCAATCCGGACAGATCGAGTCCATCGGTTTCTCTTTGTACATGGATATGCTGAACCGCGCAGTTGAAGCTCTGCGGGCCGGGAAGATCCCGGATCGCGATACTCCCCTCGAGCCCGTCAGCCAAGAAGTAAACTTGCATGTAGCCGCCCTGATCCCTGAAGATTATTTGCCTGACGTACAAAGCCGCCTGATCTTGTACAAACGCATATCCGGCGCTCAGGATGAAAACGAACTTGAGGATCTTCGCGGGGAAATTATTGATCGATTCGGATTGCTACCTGATTCGGTGAAGAACCTGCTGCAAATTACCAGCCTGAAACTGCAGGCCCAGCGATTGGGCATTCTGAAGATCGATATTGGGGACATCAAAGGAAAACTCGAGTTCAGTAAAACCACGGTAGTCGACCCCATGGAAATCGTTCGACTCGTTCAACAGCAGAGTCATACCTATCGTTTGGATGGGGCCTCAACACTGCGAATCGACACCGAGCTGCCAGAATTTGCCGACAGAGTCGCGTTCGCACAATCGCTGTTTAAGGTATTGTCTCCTCAGAGCGCTGCGGCTTGAACCCAAGCACCACGGCAAGAAAACGCCACAGGAGAAATCAGTGAACGCGTTACCTATACGCAACAGGCTGGAACCTGCAGCACTGGATTTTCGTCCTCTTCTTAGAACGAGCCCGTGCGCTTGGCATCTGGCTTATCCGGGCTTGCTTGCGCTACTGCTGTTCATGATGACGGCTAATGCCACTGCAGAAACGGGGACGCCAATGAGCTCAGACAATGCCATCGTTGAGGAACGTCCGGATTACGCGAGCACTGAGCTAGCAGACATTCAGATACTTGAGGAATTATTGCCAACCAACTTGTTCACCATAGAAGCGATCTTGTTTCGCCGCGTGAACAGCGATAACGCACTGTTAGCGCAAAGAGACTCTCAAACCCAGCAGACCGGTCAGCCCACGGCTGTGACGCGTGACTCAAGAGAACCTTTGCTGTCCTCGATGCCTCGCCTATTGCCCGCAAACTTGTATCAACTCAGCCCGGCGCGAATAACTCGGAAAGAGGAGAATTCAAACACCAAACTCAGTTTACGAATCGATCCAGCTGGTGAGCCATGGTGTTATGAAGACCCCGAACTGTCCGAGTTCGCCGATAACGCCGAGGCAGTTGACGTAGTTGAAGCAGTTGACGTTCCGCTAGATGGGCCGTCACTCGCAGTTACACAGGAGCGATCAGAGGGAATTTTCGACGAGACAGCTCTGGAGACCGATGATCAAACCGATTTGGCCTTGGAGGCCAATCAGTTCACCGAGCAACTGCCATTCGAAGAAGCATTGCCGATCACAGATCCCCCAATGCAAGTATTTGGCTCGGTGCCAGAAAATCGAAGTGAGGTGATACCCACGCCCTACTTACAGCTCATATCGCAATTGTCCGAATTCGCAGGCACACAAACCGACAACGAATTCCGACACAAGCCACCGTCAGAGATGTCGATGAGCGATTACGCACAACGTTTAATCCGCAACGGCGGGTTCGAAATTCTCCAGCACATGGCATGGCAGCAACAGGTGCCTGTTCGAGGCGATCCTCAGCCGATTTACCTCAATCTAAAAGACGGCGCACTGCAGGGCCAAATTGATATCACGCTGGGGCGCTATCTGCACACAGCTGCAACTCTGTGGCTGCGCGCGGACGAAAGGGTCACGTCGCCCCAAAAGGAGGCAGACTCACAGCCGTTGGTACCACTTTATGCACAGATGCAGCAGAGTCGGCGAATGCGCAGCGGCGAGCTCCACTACTTTGACCATCCTTTGTTCGGCATGATTGTACGTATTGAGAAAGTCGAACACCCCGACGCACTGCACCAGCAGTTCTTAGATTTCAAGGCAAGCCTAGAACCATCGACCGACTAAGGCTGATTAGTGGCGGTTAGCCCGCGGCATAGAGCCCCGGCAGGTTGCGACAATAGCCATTCAAGCCTATGCCACAACCAAAAGGCGCTACGGCCTCGCAAACGACCGCGCTGAGCGTTTGAGCGATACCGTCAGCTTGCACCGGATGAGGCGTCACAAGCACACTACTGCGCAGAATCTCGCTGACTCCCCGAGTTTGTAGCCATGTAACCACTTGCTGCATCGCGCTAAGTGGAGTCAATCCGCTATCAACAATCAGCACCCGGCGACCCGACAGTGATGGCTCGTCGCCTGAACAAACGAAACCCTCGTCGGCAAAAGCGCCTTGAAGCGTTTGCAGTGGGAAGACCGTACGCTGCAAAAATACTCCCAGCAGATACGCGCCATCTGGCGCTATTGTTAGCAACACCGGATTTTTATCCTGTAACTCCGCCGTCACAGCGACAGCCAACCGATCCAGCGCAAGAGCCATATCCGTCGCGCTGACCAGCAGCTGAGCATTGTGCAGCTTGCGTGACACCTCGACGGGCAAAGTCATATCGCCTAACTGTTTGAGCAAAGCCTTAGACATCGGTGCCGCGGGATGGGTTTGCTGGATTAGCACTAGGCATTGGCAGGTGCTCTGCCGCACTTTGCGCGCGGGCCAACTCACCCAATGATTCAGGAGACTGTAAATGCAAACTTTGCGTGGGAAATGCAAATTCAGCGCCGTGGGCAGCAACAATGTCGCCGATACGCAGCAAAACGTCTTGCTTCACCCGATGAAAGGTTGCCCAGTCGGTTGTTTTGGTAAAGGTATAAACAAAGAAATCCACGGAACTGGCCCCAAACGTCACGAAGTTCACCATCAACATTCGGTCTTGGTCGATGTCATCGTGGGCGGCTAGCATTGCGTGAATCTCGTCAACAATAGGCGCCATGCTGGCAAGATCGTCGTAGCGAATTCCAAAGGTCTCGTAGATTCTTCGGTTGTGCATTCTTGAAGGATTCTCGACCGACACCTCGGTGAAAACTGAGTTAGGCACGTACAACGGTCTTTGGTCGAAGGTTCGGATTTGTGTAACGCGCCAGCCAATGAATTCAACGGTGCCTTCGATACTCTGATCGGGTGAACGGATCCAATCACCTACCGAAAAAGGCCTGTCCAAGAAGATCATCAGAGCGCCGAAAAAATTAGCGAGCAAACTGCGCGCAGCAAAGCCAATAGCGATGCCACCAACCCCGCCGAGAGCAAGTACTCCAGAAATCGAGAAACCGAAAGTCTGGAGAGCCATGAGCACTCCTGAAATGATGATGGCAGCACGCAACAACTTTGCGACGGCTGAAGCCGTTGTTGCATCCACTGATTGCTGATGATTCCCAGCTACGAAATCTTGTTCAACGTTGTCGATAAAACGAATCACGAACCAAATCAACAGCCAGACCACAGCGACGTCTCGAGCCTGTGCCGTCAACGCAAAAATTTCCGCCTGCTTGTCGAGTTCCATGGTGTCGATGGCCAATGAAACACCAATAAGCCAGATCCCGAGATTGAGCGGCTTGCGCGCTGCGGCAAGCATCGCATCGTCCCAAACATTTGCCGTTTGCTCCGCACGCAGTTGGGCCCGCGCTAAGGTTCGACCGCTGGCAAAGCGCACCACACCTGTTAACACTAAGAGCCCAAAAGCCTCTGCAAACCATGCATAGCCCTGAGTCAAAATCTGCACTTGCTCCATAGGTATTCCTGCAACTGACGGCACCGCCCGATAAACCGTTAAATATTGATCCGGACGATCTCCATACTAACAAAGCTAACACGAGAGCTTGGGCAAAATTCATGCTTCGCTCGTTCGGCACACCTGCCAAGAAAGTCTGTACAAATATTCAGTATGCTGCTTATACTCACAGCACTGTACAAATAACCAGGAAATCCATGTCGTCAATTACCCCAAACAACGCGGTACTCACAGCCCGACAGGCGCAAATTCTTGAGCTGATTCGACGTTACATCAACGACACCGGCTACCCGCCGACTCGCGCCGACATCGCGGGCGAGCTTGGCTTCAAATCAGCCAATGCGGCTGAAGAGCATTTAAAGGCACTTGCCCGTAAGGGAGCTATCGAAATGATACCCGGCACATCTCGGGGTATTCGCTTACCTGACTTGCTCGAAGAGGGGCTACCCATCGTAGGTCGGGTAGCCGCTGGCAACCCGATATTGGCAGAAGAAAATATCGAAGACCGTATAGATTTACCCGCGGGTTTTTTCCAGCCACATGCAGACTATCTGCTGCGGGTTCGCGGAGACAGCATGATTGACGCAGGAATATTAGACGGTGACCTGCTTGCGGTGCATAAAACTGAACAAGCCACTAACGGACAAATCGTGGTGGCCCGCATCGAAGAAGAAGTCACCGTAAAACGCTTTCAGCGCACACGTAAGCGCAATCAGGTTTTGCTGCTACCCGAGAATTCGGCCTACGACCCGATAGAAATCGACCTCGCCGAACAGGCTTTTGCTATCGAGGGCCTGTCGGTTGGCGTTATCCGTCAGCAAATCTGACGCATAACGTGATGCTATTGCTTGAGGGCGGCCACTAGGCCGTCTTTACTTTTGCAGTTTTCTTCTTCGCACCGGGCTTTTTAGCACCTGGTTTCTTTGGCTCACCCTCTTCAACCCAATTCGGCTCTTCATAGAAAGCTTTCCAGCCAGAGGCCTTACCCTCGATCTCAGACTGTACATACTGTTCCTTGGTTTTTCGACTGTAACGAATAATCGCTGGATTGCCCTTTGGGTCCTGCTCTGGGGCACCGAGCAGGTAGCGTAATTTTGGATCCAACTCATTCGCATGAGATTTAATCTCAGACACCAATGGAGCCCGAGTTTCGCGATGCTTAGGAAACTGACTGGCGGCTAGAAAAATACCCGAAGCGCCGTCTCTCAATAAATAGTGGTCTTCAACTTTTTCACAGCGCAGCTCTGGCATTGGCACCGGGTCTGCCTTAGGTGGCGCAGGCTCTCCATTGCGCAGCAACTTGCGCGTATTCGGGCATTCCATACAGCCAAAGTATTTGCCAAAGCGCCCGGATTTCAGCTGCATCTCGTTGCCGCATTTGTCGCACTCTAACAAAGGCCCGTCGTAACCTTTGATCTTGAACGTACCCATCTCGATCTCAAGGCCATCGCAGTCAGGGCTGTTGCCGCATATGTGCAGCTTGCGGGTTTCGTCGACCAAGTAGCTCAGCATAGCACTGCTGCACTTGCTGCATTTACGCATTTTGCGCAGCAATTTGGATTCGCCCTCTTCATCTTCATCGACGTCTACCGCTTCTTCGCCGGGAATCAAATTGATGGTTTTGGTGCATCGCTCCTTAGGCTTCAAGCCGTAACCAGAGCAGCCGAGAAAAACGCCGGTTGAGCCGTTGCGGATCTGCATATGGCGACCGCAGCCCTCCTTTGGACAAGTAATGTCGGTATCGGTCGGCGAATTCGTCCGCATACCGTTTTCGACGTCCTTAGCTGTGACTAACTTACCGCTAAAGTCGCCGTAAAATTGATTCAACACGGCATCCCACTGGGCCTGACCATTGGCAACCTTGTCGAGCTCTTCCTCCATCGTAGCCGTAAAGCGGTAGTCCATCAGGTTGTCGAAATTCTCGATCAGACGATCGGTAACGAGCTCACCAATTTTTTCTGCATAGAATCGCCGAGTGTCGAGACGCACGTATCCACGATCTTGAATCGTTGAAATAATGCTCGCGTAGGTCGAAGGACGGCCGATTCCTAGTTTTTCTAACTCTTTAACGAGGCTGGCCTCACCGAAACGAGCCGTTGGTTTGGTAAAGTGTTGGGATGTTTCACAGTAGGCCAGGTTAAGTGATTGGCCAGCCTGAAAATCTGGCAGCGTTGCATCATCGTCTTTCTTCGACTGCGGAGGTAACACCCGGGTGAAGCCGTCGAACTGCAGAATTCGGCCTCGCACTGATAACTCAAAATCCCCCGCTTGAGCCCTGATACTTGTGCTGAGGTAACGTGCATCCGTCATCTGGCATGCCAAGAACTGATTGCGAATCAGGTCGTAGAGACGCACTGCATCGCCATCAACATCCGTCAGTTGTTCGGGGGTTGTGTTGACGTTCGA
>CAJWZG010000068.1 GCA_913049565.1 uncultured Gammaproteobacteria bacterium | reverse complement strand
TAACGCGGCACAATATCTTTAATCGTGCTGGCCACTAAGTGCCCATGATGGGGCAGCCCTGTCGCGAATGGCGGACCGTCATAAAAAATAAACGGCTTTTTGCTCTTGGTTTTTTCTAGCGACTGTTTGAAGGCATCCGTTTCCTCCCATAACTTGAGGATCTGGTGCTCCATATCGACGAAGGAAAACGGGCCGTTTTCTGTTGATTCGGACATCAAAGGAAGCTCTGATTAATAGAGGTAGTTATAGTAACCGCTTTGCTAGCGACTTGCCGAATCTCCGGATAACAACGGCAATCGAAATAGCTCAACAACGGAGGGGATGATGGATCTAAAAGGTATGCAACTGGGGGCCGTATTTCCCCATAACGAAATTGGCACCAACCCTGCCGATATTAAAGCGTTTGCCCAAGGTGTTGAGGCGCTAGGGATTTCCCACCTGCTGATTTACGACCACGTGCTTGGTGCGGACCCAGACCGAGATGGTGGCTTTCGAGGGCCTTACGACAAAGATGTGGCATTTCATGAGCCGATGACAACTTTCGCCTTCATTGCCGGAGTAACCGAGCGCCTTGAGATGATCACAACTATTATGATCTTGCCGCAGCGACAAACCGTTCTCGCGGCGAAACAAGCGGCTCAAGTTGCCTTGCTGTCAAATAACCGCTTCAAACTCGGTATTGGCGTTGGTTGGAATGAGATCGAGTACGTCGGGCTAAACGAAGAATTCCACAATCGCGGTAAGCGGCAAAGCGAACAGGTTGATTTAATGCGTCGACTTTGGAGCGAGGATTCTCTGGACTATCACGGGGAGTTCCATCGCATTGACAAGGCCAGCATTAAGCCGAGGCCCAGCCAGGACATTCCTATTTGGTTTGGTGGCTCAGCGCCTGCGTTGCTCGATCGCTGCGCGCGGCTCGGTGACGGTTGGATCCCGCTTATGGGAGCCAACGAAAAGGCTCAAGCGTGTATCGATCAGATCAAAGTCGGGCGCGAGGCCTTGGGTAAAGGCATGGAAGATTTCGGCATCCAAGCCCAAGCACAATACGCTGGGGGCTCACCCGAGCGCTGGCAAAAACACGCGAGAGCTTGGCGCGACATGGGATGCTCTCACTTAGCGGTCGCCACCCACAATGCCGGAGATACCGACGTTGAAGGCCACCTCGCACGCATCGCCGAATATCAACAAGCCTTGAACGCTTAACCCACCATTCAAGGCCTGGATATTTGGGGCGCTAGTTTTTAAGCTGCGGCTTGAGCGGCCATCAGTACATCCAAGCGTTGCTCGAGCTTTTCGAGATTGCGAGCGAACACTGGCACCACTATTTGATCCGCTCCTGCCGCCGCGTATTCGGCGATTGTTGAGGGGGTGACCGGGTGGCGGTTAGGGCCCACGATAATTTGAATCTCGCTGCGTTGCCGACCGCTTCCAGACATCGCAGCGCCAAGATTCGTCAGCCGTTGCCGCAAATCCAGCGGCGTCAAATCGTAGCCATACCAACCGTCGCCAAGCCGAGCAACTCGGCGCATGGCTGCATCGGATTCACCACCAAAAATGATCGGAGGATGAGGGTTTTGCACTGGCTTAGGGTTGAAGTGACAGGGCTGTAACTCAATCGTTTGTCCACGAAACTCAGAGATACCCGGGGACCATAAGGCTTTCATGGCTAGCAGATATTCCTCGGTACGCACAGCACGAGTAGAAAAATCCATCCCTAAATTATCGAATTCCTCTTTCAGCCAGCCAATACCGACCCCAAAATCGACTCGCCCGCCGGACAGATAATCCAGATCAGCGACCATTTTTGCCGTGTAAACGGCCTGGCGCTGAGGTACCAAACAAATCCCTGTGCCAAGACGCACTCGCTTCGTATGCGCGGCAATAAAGGTCAACGCGGTAAACGGATCAAGCAAACCTTCGGGGTCGCCGGGCATGCGTCCATCATCTGAGTAGGGATAAGTGGAAGCGTAATCTGGGAAAAACAACACATGCTCCGGCACCCAAATACCATAGACGTCCTTTGCTTCTACAAGCTGCACTGCCGCCCTGATAAAAGCAGGGTCCGTTGACTCATTAAATGCCATCGCCACACTAATCTTCATAAAACCCCCAAAAAACCTAATCTACGAATGCGCCCCTTCGAGAATGAAGTCGGCCACCAGCTGAGGATCCTGCATCGCTATGAAGTGAGTCAAATCCGGCAAGTGGACGTCCTGCCCCTTGGGAAACTGGCCCGCTAGTGCAGGCCATGTTGGCGACGCAGAAAAATCCATTTCCTTGCTGTCTGGATCTCTGGGGTTGGCGCGCAAGACCACTGCAGGAATCTCAATGGTATTAATCAACTGGTACAGGTTTGCGTCGAAGTTACCCATGTAAACAGATGCTTCCACATACCCTGGGCAAGCCAGCTCGAATCCGTCGCCACTGGCCGCGGGCACTAAGCCAAACTGGCAGTAGTCTTCAAACACCTCTCGCTGCCAAACCTTATATGGCATTCGATCCGCAAATCGCTCGATCATTTCTGCCACCGACGCAAAGGAATTGCGACGCCTAGCAACCGGGTGATCGCTCACTGCCAGTACCTTCGTGTCAGGTTTTTCCCGATATTGCTGCGGATCGAAAATCACCGGATCCACCAACACCAAATGTTTAAAACAAACCGCGTTGTGACCGGCGACATGAGTGACACAGTGTCCGCCCATCGAATGACCCACACCTATCGCGTCGCGCAACTGCAAGTGTTCCGCCACACGCAGTAAATCGTGGCCAAATTGCTCCCAAGTAAACGGTGAGCTATTAGAAGAACGACCGTGGCCACGCATATCTACCGCGAAGACGTGCCAGTCGTGGGGTAGTTTGGCCACCACCTGATCCCAGCAGCGGGCATGAAATCCCGTCGCATGTACGAGCAAGACTTGCTGCCCTCCGGGATTACCCCATTCGAACACGCATAGATCCACATCGGGAAAGTGAATGGTTTGCTGTTTTGGATTTAGGCTCATAGCTTTTCACTCCAGCTCAAAGCGACAACCGCACTGCATTTGAGACCCACGTTAATACAGCCCATGTGGTGCTTAGGTGAAACCTTCCAATTAGAGGTAAGCTACCCGTTAGCGCCCCTAGAGAGCCGTTCAAGCTGACATGACAGATCCTCAAAACCCGAGAGCCGAAGTGGTGTCTTTCGACACCGAACCCCTAATATTAGTGAATGCGGCCGATGAGCCTATTGGAGAGCTCAACAAACTCGATTGTCACCAACTCGGCGGCGTTTTACACCGTGCCTTTTCGCTCTTCATCTTTAACCCACAACGGGAGTTACTGGTGCACCAACGGGCTGCTACAAAGCCACTTTGGAAGAGCTACTGGTCTAACTCGTGCTGCTCACACCCGCGCGTCGGAGAAAGTATTGAAGCAGCGATTACCCGTCGCAGCCAAGAGGAACTTGGATTTGCGACGGATATGTCGTTTGTCTACAAGTTTGAATACAAGGCGCACTTTGGCGACGTGGGCACAGAACACGAGCTATGTTCGGTTTACATCGGAGAATATGCGGCAGAGCCGAATTGCAACAGCGCGGAAATCAGCGACTATCAATGGCTGAGCCCCTCCGCGGTAGACACCATGCTTGCGGACGAGACTATTCAAACCACACCGTGGTTTGCCATGGAGTGGGAACAACTGAAATCTCGAGGATTGGTCTGATAACCTCAGCCCACTTTCATCGAGCTGGGTTTCACCGACGGGCCGGCAACTTGGGTATGGCGATCAAACCACTGGTCGGCGGATTCGCTTAAACGAGCCCGCATGCCGCGTTTTATCTTCGCGGTGGTTCCAGCGGGAAATGTAGCCATGCGCTTGGCTAACTGCGTCGCATGAGTTAACACCTCAGCGTCATCAACGCACTGGGTAGCCAGCCCCATTCGCATTAACTCCGCGCCATTGACTCGGTCGCCCACCAACGTTAACTGCGCAATCACGGCCTCACTGTGGCGCAAATTTAGCCAGGCCATGTTGTAAGGTGCTGCCATCCCAATCTGCACCTCGCCTACCTGCAAGAAAGATGTCTCTCCAACGATTAAGTAATCGCAGGCAATGGCCAAGGCTGCCCCTCCATTGATTGCGTAGCGCTCCATCGCACCGATCACTGGAGTAGTACATTCGAACAAAGATCGATGGGCATCGCGCCAAATATCGGAAAAGTCGGAAAGCCATTCTGGCGCTGGTGAATCGTTAAAAGCCGCCAAGTCCAACCCAGAACAAAAGCTGCCTCCAGCACCGTGCAAGACAATGACCTGCACTCCTTCGTCTTGATCAAGCAAGCGAATACCCTGAGCCAATCCTACGCCCAGCGGGCCCACGATGGCATTCTTGCGACTAGGGCGATCCAGTATCAGCTCCCCCCAGCAGGTACCGCCTTCCACCCTATGCTTATAGACACTGACATCCTCGTTTCCCGGCAATAGATCTGCCATAACTTCCCTCGTCTTCCTTAGAACAGCATCAATATACCAAGGACAAGCAACACCATTCCAAAAACTTCCCGACGGGTAAGCCGTTCTTTTATCAGCCAGACAGAAGTCATTAAAGTGAACAGCAACTCGATCTGACCCAACGCCCTTACCATGGCGGCATTGTGCATCGCCATTGCCGTGAACCAACAGGCCGACGCCACCATCGCAATGAGTCCCACCGGCAACGCCAGTGACCAACGCGCGATAACAGCTCGTATTTGACCCGGCTCACGAACCCAGAGGTAGAACCCCATTAACAGGGTTTGCAAGGTAACCGCTGTTGCTAAAGTCACCGCTGCGACAAACACTGTCAATAAAAAAACGGTTGGCGCGCTGGCCGACGCGGGAGCAACCAAGGGCTCTAGCAGAGCCAGACTCGCTCCGCGATAACAGATAGCGCACAAGGCCAACGCGGTGCCGGCTAACACGCCGAGCCAAACGCGGCGGTCGGCTTTCACTAAGTCTCTTGAACGGATATTACCGGACAACAAGAACACACCCACCAGACTGATTGTGATTCCTGCCAAAGCTAATCCACCCAAGCCCTCACCGAGTATCAAGAAGCCTAAAACGACCGCCTGTATGGCCTCGGTCTTGCTCAACGCGGTACCCAAGGCGAAGTGCGAGCCACTCACTGCTGCCACCAATGCGGACGTCGCAAACATTTGTGTCACCGCGCCGATCACAACAAAGAACCAAAATTCGCGATCCAGCGAGGGAGCAGGCGCATCGGTCTGCGTAAGCAAAACACCCAAGAGCAGCCACGCGAATGGTAGAGCGAACAAAAAACGGACATAGGCCGCGCCATTCACCGAGAGGTCGGCCGTTAACCTGCGCTGCAGTAACGAACGCAAATTTTGCAAAAAGGCGCCCGCGATAGTAAGAAAAACCCAAGCCATTATGCCGCCTTCTTAAGAGCCCGTCCCGAGATCAAGTTGAAGCGCAAGCCAAGGACTATCGAGGCAGCAACCAATCCTGCTGCAAGGCCGATCCAATACCCATGCACCCCGTAATCAAACCCGTTAAAGAAACCAAAGCCCAGTAGCCAAGCAATGGGAAAGCCAAACAACCAATAACAGGAGAAAGCCACGAAGAATGGTACCGCCGTGTCTTTAAAGCCCCGCAACGCCCCCATAGCGTTCACCTGAACCCCATCAAAAATCAGAAAAAATGCAACGATACCCAACAAACTGCTGGCAATTGAAATGACCTGCTGTTGCTCTGTGTATAGGCCGATTAATGTTTCGCCCAGAGCTAGCACAAAGATCATCGAGACCATTGCGAACCCCGCGCTTGTCATCATGGCTAGCCAGCCAATCCGGCGCGCTGCGGTCAAGTTGCCAGCCCCGATACTGAATCCCACGCGAATAGATGTGGCCATACCTAGGCCCAATGGCACCATAAAGATCAACCCACTAAGGTTGTTGATGATTTGGTGGGCTGCGACGGTTTCGGGGCCGAGACGCCCGATCAGCAATGTCACCGCAGCGAAAAAACCGAACTCCACAAAGATAGCCATGCCAATGGGCAGCCCCAGTCTGACTAAGTTCATGATTTGCTGAAGATCCGGGGGACTAAACTGCTCAAACAACCCGCTGCGATTTACTCGCGAAAAAGCGACAACACCGACCATCGCCAATAATTCCAACAGCATGACAATCGCCGTTGACCAGCCACACCCCTCGGCGCCCATGGGCTCGATACCCAAACCACCAAAAACAAACCAGTAGTTGAGCGGTATTTTGATCAGTAACCCGGCGCCAGCAATCAGCATCGCCGGCTTTGTCCACGAAAGTCCCTCGCACAGATAGCGCAACGCAAAATACCCGAGCACAGGTACCACGCCCCAACTGGCTGCATCAAGATAGCCAGTCGTGATCTCTACGATGTCACTGGCAATACCGAGCGACAAATAGACGGGGCCTGCGTTTTTCAGCCCCAACGTTAGCAAACTGCCTAGAACCAGCACGATCCACAAAGCCTGACGCGTAACTTCCCCGACTTCAGCATCTTTTCTAGCACCATTAAGCTGAGCAATAATCGGCGTTGTCGACATCACAACACCACCGACCAGCATCAAAGTCGGCCAAAGCACAGCGCCACCCAAGGCCACACCAGAGAGCTCTAACGCTCCGACTCGACCCGCCATGATCGTGTCGACTACTCCCATGCCCATCTGGGCAAGCTGCGCTGCTACAAGCGGCAGCGCTAGCCTGATCAATTGAAAAAGTTCATACCGATTTTGGCCGGCATTGGCGAGTTGCGACATTGGGATCTTATGACGAGACAAGAAGGCCGATTGTACGCCTGTTTTGATCTTGAGAAGTTCGCTTTAAGCAGTCTCGTACATCAAAGTTGTGCGAAATAGGAATCATTATCATTCGTAAAACCGATCATAGAAGTTTTTCCAATAGGCCGTGCCTATAATTACGATCTAAATATTCAAATGGAAACCTCGATTGCGGCGCCTATACTGCGCTTCATCGGTAGGCCGCTTGCCGGTGATTCGAAGAGATTCGAATCTAAGAAAATCGGTTCTACCAATCGAACCACTACAACTACTTTGGAGTTCATGCACATGGATCTTAAAGAAAGCCACACACTGCAAAACTTGAAGGACGCCTTCGCTGGCGAATCTCAAGCAAACCGTCGCTACTTATACTTCGCAGCAAAAGCCGATATTGAAGGTGAGAATGACGTGGCAGCAGTATTTCGTTCAACAGCCGAAGGTGAAACCGGTCATGCGCATGGCCACCTTGAGTACATGGAATCGGTAGGCGACCCTGCAACAGGTCTCCCCATGGGTAACACTGCTGATAACCTGCGTGCGTCGGTAGCCGGTGAAACTCATGAGTACACAGACATGTACCCGGGTATGGCCAAAACCGCGCGCGATGAAGGTTTCGATGAAATCGCTGACTGGTTTGAGACATTGGCAAAGGCCGAGCGCTCTCACGCTAATCGCTTCCAAAAAGCTCTGGATGCGATGGGCTAAGCCATATGGCGAGGCGAGCGATGGAGGGGCTTCAACGAGCCCCTTTTTTATTGGCAAATTAAACATAGCTACCATTAATCAGTTCGACAGAGGTCTTCAATGAGCACGAAAGAAGGTAATTTACAGGCGCCAAAGCGCGATGCTTTGGATTGGAAAAATCCTGATTTCTATAACGAGGCTTCATTGCACGCGGAAATGGAGCGCGTCTTCGACGTCTGCCATAGCTGTCGACGCTGCGTCAGTCTCTGCGATTCTTTTCCAACACTTTTTGACCTTATCGACGAATCAGAAACCTTTGAGGTCGATGGTGTTGATAAAGCCGACTACGGCAAGGTTGTTGACCAGTGTTTCCTATGCGATCTCTGCGCCGAAACCAAATGCCCCTATTTACCTCCACACGAGTGGGCACTGGATTTTCCACATTTAATGCTGCGTGCCAAAGCCCAGAAGTTTCAGAAGAAAGACACGAAATGGCGCGATCGAATCATCACATCGACGGACCCCATTTTCGACGCCATTTCTACCCCGGGTATTGCGCAGTTTGCCAACGCGGCGGCGGGCTCGAAGACGCTACGCAAAGCTGGCGAGGCGCTGTTCGGGTTGCACCATGAAGCACCGCTCCCGCACTTCAGCACTAAAGCGTTAACCAAGCAAATGCCAGAGACAATTGGCGATGAACACGCTGCTACGGAGACTGAGCGCACAACGGGCAAAGTAGCCATTTACGTCACCTGCTACGGCGACCACAACGAACCCAAAATGGTGGAGGATTTGGTCGCTGTACTTACCCATAATAAAGTGCCGGTAAAAATCCTTCAGGACGCCAAGTGCTGCGGCATGCCTAAGCTTGAACTGGGAGATCTGCCGAAAGTAGAAAAAATGAAAGACGCCAACATTCCAGTCTTTCAACAGGCTATTGCCGACGGTTACGACATTATTGCGCCGATCCCATCCTGCGTTTTGATGTACAAACAAGAGTTGCCTTTGATGTTTCCCGATGACGAGGCTGTAGCAAGCGTAAAGGCCCATTTCTTCGATCCGTTCGAATACCTGGTGCTGCGTCACAAGGAACAGCTGATTGACACCAACTTCGCTCAGCCGCTGGGCAAAGTTGCCTACCATGTGGCCTGCCATCAGCGTGTGCAAAACTTTGGTATGAAAACACGAGACTTTCTGCAGCTGATTCCCGAGACCGAAGTCGCAGCTATTGAGCGTTGCTCTGGCCACGATGGCACCTACGCGGTAAAGGCCGAGACATTTGAAAAAGCGAAGAAAATCGCACGGCCCGTAGTCAAACGCGTGGCCGAAAGCGAAGCCGATACTTTCGGGTCGGATTGCCCGATGGCGGGCCGATTAATTGCGGACGGCATGGAAGAAGGCGACGCCCAGCACCCCGTTAGCATGGTGCGCAAGGCCTACGGAATTTAGCTACCAACCTATTGAATGAATCTAGTTAGAGGTTAATCAATGCAACTAAAACGATCCGACCTTTGGTCTCTGGAAGAATATGCCTCCCGACGAGAAGCGTTTCGCAGTGAGGTTATCGCACACAAGAAACGTCGAAATATAGCGCTTGGACCGCATGCGACTTTGTATTTTGAAGACCGCCTGACCATGCATTACCAGATTCAAGAGATGTTAAGAGTAGAGCGCATCTTTGAGGCAGCCGAAATCGAAGAAGAACTCGCGTCTTACAATCCCTTGATTCCCGACGGGAGTAACTGGAAAGCAACTTTCATGATCGAGTATGGCGACGTTGAAGAACGCAAAGTCGCGCTTGCCACCATGGGCGGTATTGAACAAACCGTCTGGGTACGCGTAGGAGAAACAGGAGACAAAATCTTCGCTATTACCAACGAAGACATGGAGCGCACCCGCGATGAAAAGGCTGCAGCCGTTCATTTCATGCGTTTTGAGTTCGATCAGACCGCGGTGGCGAGCCTGAAGTCTGGAACCGCGTTATTCATGGGGATTGATCATGCGTCCCTACCCGGCAGCTATCAGGTAGCTGAAGACCAAAAAGCAGCGTTAATTGCCGACTTAGATTGAATGCAATGGGGCGGGCTGCTGGTCCGCCAATAAAACCGCTAAAGGCGATCCATACACTGCCTCAAAACGCTAGCCACCTGTTGTAGCAGCTCACTGCGTGTTGATGTGGCTCTCCAAGACAAACCCAGCGTGCGCGTCGGCTGATCCGATCCTGATGCATCAAAAGCTATGTAGCGAACGTTTTCATCCGCCGCGACATTGCGGGGTACTGCAAGCTGCGGTATGAGCGTTACACCAACACCCGCAGAAACTAACTGACGCAGCGTTTCTAAACTGGTTGCGCTGTAGTTTTTACTCTCCACTCCTTGGTTAGCCTGACAAACTTTCAGAGCCTGCTCACGAAAGCAATGCCCATCCTCAAGCAACAGCACTTCTTCACCGTCGAGATCGGTCGTCCTCGCACGAGCTTGGTCCGCCAAGGGGTGGTTTTTGGGCACCGCTAACATGAACGGCTCATCGAACAAGGCGACCTCCTCAACGTTATCTTCACCCACAGGCAGCGCCACCAGCGTCGCGTCCAAGTCTCCGAGTTTCAGCATTCGCGTAATGTTCGCTGTTTGGCCTTCAGTCAGCTGAATTCGTAAATTTGGGAAAGCTTCCTGAAGCGGCGCCAGCACCTTTGGCAGTAGGTATGGGGCGACAGTCGGAATGATACCCACCCGCAAATCACCCCCCATCGGATCGCGTAGCTGTTCTGATAACGCGGTCAGCGAGTTGACCTCAACAAGAATACGCTGGGTCTGCTGAACAATTTTTTTGCCTTCAGGCGTGAGCATTACTCGACGATTGTTTCTCTCAAAAAGCACCACGCCGAGCGTTTCTTCTAGCTTTTTTAACTGAGTGGACAAAGTGGGCTGGCTTACGAAACAGGATTCTGCCGCCCTGCCAAAGTGCCGATGCTCGGCAACCGCAACAAGGTAACGCAGGTCTCTTAGATTCACCTTGTCATACTCACGCCCGACTGCTCTAGTAGGTAGTCAACTGCATGCCCCAAATCCTCATCAGTACACTGCCAACACATGCCTTTCGCTGGCATCGAGTTCAAACCGTTGATGGTCGAGTTAACCAATGCCTGACGGCCTTTCGCAGCCCTCGCCTGCCACGCGTCGACATCGCCGAGTCTGGGTGCCCCGCTAATACCAGGGTTATGACACGAAATGCAGGCTTCGTTGTAGGTCGACTGGCCGGGATGCGCGTTTGCCGCAATATCAGCAGATTCGCTCGAGCACGCTGCAACACCCCCGACCACAAGCAGCAACACCCTATATCTCTGCACCATCGACCAATACTCCATCAAATGCTTCACCCGTGACTCCTAAATCTCAATATACGGACTCGAACGCCTAGTCTTCTACGAGCACAAAGCTATCGGCATCCAGCGCCACGGGGAAGGCTTGTCGCATTGCCGTCAAAACCGAAGGCATTAAAGTAGCGGTTACAACGCCCTCCGTTTGGCCCGCTGCAGCTATGGTTTGACCGTCAGGGGCATAAACCGATGTATCACCCGCGTAACTCAATCCGTTGCCGTCGGTACCGACAACGTTAACACCAACAGCAAAAGCCTGGTTTTCGATCGCCCGGGCGCGCAACAGTGTTTGCCAGGCTAACGCTCTGGGCTCAGGCCAATTGGCCACGCAGAGTAGGGCATCGTAGTCACGGCGATTGCGCAGCCAAACGGGAAAACGTAGGTCATAGCAAACGCTCAAACAGAGACGCCAACCGCGATAAGACACAATGATCCGGTTGGTTCCAGCATCAAAGTGTTGGTGTTCGCATGCCATTCGAAACAGATGGCGCTTATCGTAAAAGTGTAGAGCACCATCTGGGCGCGCCCAAATCAGGCGGTTGAAGTAACCGTCATCTTCAATAATGACGCTGCCGCAGACTACCGCATCCAACCGCTGAGCTTGGGCCTTCATCCAGTCCACCGTTGTTCCATCCATGGATTCCGCGAAAGTTCGAGATTCCATCGTGAAGCCGGTACTAAACATCTCAGGTAAAACAACGATGTCACAAGAACCACCGATGCCACTGAGCTTGGCTTCATAGTCATCGCAGTTACCCGCTGGATCGTGCCAACGCGTCGCACTTTGTATCAGTGCTAACGTTAAAGGCGACATAGAATTTCCGCGGCGCTAGCTAGTGTTTCATCGTCTTTTGCAAAGCAGAACCGCAGCGCGCGATGATGACATTCTTGAGGATTTTGATAAAAAACGCTGATGGGTATTGAGGCAATACGATGCTCACGGGTCCACTGACGGG
>CAJWZG010000067.1 GCA_913049565.1 uncultured Gammaproteobacteria bacterium | reverse complement strand
ATAGCATTAACAGTTTCCCAGTTGAAACAGAAAAACCCATTATCTCGAAAATTGCCCGAGCGAGATTGGCTATTCAAATCGCCCTTAGCGGCGATACCGACGAGCGCTCATTGAAAGAGCTTTCCCGGGAACTGCGCGATGACTTAGCCAGAGTTCGCGGCATTTCTACCGCCAGTGTGAGCTATATCCGCCCATACGAAATTTCCATCGAGGTGTCCGAGCAGACACTGAAACAATACGGGCTAACGCTCAATAAAATATCTCAGGCCATTCGAGCATCCTCGTTCGATATGCCAGGAGGCACCATTAGGTCTCAGGCCGGTGAGATTCTTATCCGAACAACAGGACAAGCCTACCTAGGTGAAGAGTTCGCCGATGTGGTCGTGATGACTCGTCCAGACGGCACGCGCCTGTTATTGGGCGACATTGCCGACATTCGGGATACCTTCGAAGAAGGCTTTCTGATGGCCGAATTCGATGGCAAGCGTGCAGCAATGATCAACGTATCCCAAGTAGAATCCGAAGACCTCGTGAAGATTGTGGCATCCACGAAAGAGGTCGTCGCTAAATTTGAATCCAAACTGCCCGAGGGGTTGAAAACGACCATCTGGATCAATGGCGGAGACGACTTGGACGAACGCATGTCGGTGCTGACCAGAAGTGCCGGTGGAGGCCTTTTACTTGTCTTGGTCATTTTAGCCCTCTTTTTGGAGTTCAGACTCGCAATGTGGGTCGCCATCGGCATACCCGTCGCACTGATGGGCGCTATAGCCGTACTACCTGCAACGGATATCAACATTTCTACGCTGACCGTTATGGGCTTTATTCTAGTTCTGGGTATCGTTGTCGATGACGCCATCGTTGTCGGCGAACGCGTCTACGGCCATGAGCAGATGGGTAAGCCAAGGCTGACAGCCGCCATTGACGGCACTTGGGAAGTCAGCACCCCGGTTATCTTCGGTGTACTCACCACTATTGCTGCCTTTTTGCCGCTGGTCATGGTGCAGGGCCAAATGGCCGACTTTTTCTCACCCATTGGCTGGATTGTTATCTTTGCTTTGTTCTTCAGCATCGTCGAATCCCAACTTATTTTGCCGTCGCACTTAGCCAACCGAGCGAAGCCTTCTACCGGCAACCCGTTAACTCGCTCATTCAAAAAACTCCAAAGTACGCTAGGCAACAGCCTTGAGCACTTTGCGACGGATCGATACCAGCCATTCATGCATCGCGTAATTATCTGGCGCTACGCCACGGGGGCTATCTGCCTAGGAACACTGATCGTCGCGTTATCGATGATCCTAAGCGGACGGGTCGTTTTTGGTTTCTTCCCTGCAGTCGAGGGTGACCGCGTTTACGCAGCGTTAGAAATGCCGGTGGGTGTGCCCGCGTCTCAAACCTTGGAGGCTGCTCGGCGTTTAGAGCAGGCGTCTGCTGTGGTTAATCGCGAGATGACTGCCGAGCTTGGAATGTCTGTACCTCTTGTACGACACACATTCGTCAGCGTAGGCACAAAGTCCCAGCGCAGTGGCCCAGGGGATGGATTTGGCGGTTTTTCCTCAAACATATCTGAGGTGGTTGTGGATCTTGCGCCGGTTTCCGAGCGCGGCAACATCTCATCGAAGGTTATTGCAAATCGATGGCGAGAGGCTGCCGGCAGCATTCCTGACGCCGTGAATCTAAGCTTTGACTCGGATAAGTTTGGCACTGGGTCGCCCATCGAATACCAACTGCGCGGCGATGATGTTGGAGAGCTAAGGCGCGCGGCAGAAGATATCAAAAGTGAGTTGTCCAAATTCGAAGGGGTTTTCGACATCTCAGACTCCTGGCGCTTAGGTAAACAAGAAATCCAACTCGACTTGCTGCCTGAAGCCAGAAACCTCGGCCTCACGCTCAACGATCTTGCGACTCAAGTGAGAGCTGCATTTTATGGGTCAGAAGCCCAGCGCGTTGCCCGGGGCAAAGACGATGTTCGCGTGATGGTGCGCTTCCCGGAAGCAGAGCGGAAATCCATCAGCAACCTAGAGGATATGTACATACGCACTCCTGACGGGTCCCAAGTACCCTTCTATTCCGTTGCCAATTTCTCTATCGCGCGCGGTTATTCGGCCATCGATCGTCGCGATGGCCAGCGCAATGTCTTTGTTAGCGCTGACATCGACCGCAGCCGCGTTGCTCCAGAAGAGGTCAGCGCCGCCTTGCGCGCCGAGATGATTCCCATGTTCCAAACGCGTTATCCTGATATCGACATCCAGCTTGGCGGCGAGCAAGAAGAGCGAGCGGATGCGCTCGGCGGCTTGGCAGTGGGATCACTGCTGTCTTTGATATTGATATATACCCTGCTTGCCATCCCGCTGAAGAGCTATGTGCAGCCGCTCATCATCATGAGCGTTATTCCCTTTGGCGCCGTTGGCGCTATTGCCGGCCACTATGTCTTAGACCAGCAGCTGGTGTTTTTCTCCGCATTGGGCCTGACTGCTTTGTCTGGGGTAGTTGTGAACGCCTCCTTGGTTTTAGTGGACTACGCTAATCGCCGCAAGCGTGAAGGCAAAACTGCCACTGAGGCGATTTTAGGGGCAGCGACAATCCGCTTTCGGCCGATTATTTTGACTTCGGTGACGACCTTTGTCGGCCTAATTCCACTGATGTCGACGAGCACGCCGGCAACAGCTCCCTTTCTGCCTATGGCTATCTCTCTGGCTTGGGGGGTTTTGTTCGCCACCGTCATCACCCTGATTCTCGTCCCGTGTCTGTACATCATCATCTATGATTTTGTCCGTGAAAAGCACGAGTCCCTCGAGGATGACGAGCCCGCGACCCCAGAATCACTCGTCGGGCAAAGCCTCGTCTAATGAGTGTCCCGGCGATAAGCCGGTGTTCGGCTTTTGTCGATGTGCCTTCGCAATTCGATTGAGTTAGTATCCAGACATCGAAATATTAAACGTGGAGAGAGATAAGATGACGGAAGCCGTCCTAGAAAACCCTGATCTGTTTGATTTAACCATGTCCGATGAGGCGCAACCGCTTCTTGATGCCGTTAAGAAACATATCAAAGAGAATGTTGATCCAATCACCGAAGAGTACCACCGCCTAGGCGAAGGACGAAAAGAACATTGGGGCTACGGCGACGGACAGCTCGAGTTGTTAGAAACCGCCAAGCAAAAAGCAAAAGATTCCGGTCTTTGGAACTTCTTCTTACCCGATGCAGACACCGGCGAGGGCTTAAGCAACCTCGACTACGCCTTTATCGCTAACGAACTCGGCAAAAGCCCGTTAGCCTCTGAAACACTGAACTGTAGCGCACCAGATACTGGCAACATGGAAGTGTTGGAGCGGGTAGGTACGCCTGAGCAGAAAGAGCAGTGGTTGAAGCCACTATTGAACGGTGAAATCCGCTCTGCATTCGCAATGACTGAGCCGGCAGTGCCTTCGTCCGATGCAAAGAACGTCTGTACTCAAGCAGTACTTGATGGCGATGAGTACGTTATTAACGGCGAGAAGTACTACATCTCTGGTGCCGGCGACCCACGCTGTAAAATCATGATCACCATGGTGAAAACCAGCCCGGATGCGCCAGCGCACAAGCAGCAATCTCAAATCTTGGTGCCTATCGATGCGAAGGGCGTCAACATCCTTGACGGTATGGAAGTGTTCGGTCATGACGACGCACCTCACGGTCATATGCACATTCACTTCGACAATGTACGTGTGCCCAAGGAAAACATGCTGTTGGGTGAAGGCCGCGGCTTTGAAATCTCCCAGTTGCGCTTAGGACCAGGACGTATTCACCACTGCATGCGCTCAATCGGTGTCGCTGAACGTGCGCTGGAGCTGATGATTCGACGCTCAACTACTCGCCATGCCTTCGGCAAGCCGATCATTCAGTTGGGTAAGAACATCGAATGGGTCTCTCGGGCACGTATCGAAATCGACGCTTGCCGACTAATGGTGCTGCAAGCGGCTAAGGCTATGGATACCTTGGGCAACAAAGAAGCCCGGGTTTATGTCAGCGCGATTAAGGCTATGGTTCCCGAGAAGGTGTGCAACATCATCGACCAAGCAATCCAAATCCACGGCGCAACCGGCGTGTCTCAATGGACTCCGCTTGCTCGTATGTACACCAGTCAACGCACGCTCCGTCTTGCTGATGGACCGGACGAGGTGCATCACATGGTTGTCGGCCGTAATGAAGTACGCAAGTATGAAGGCCAGGCTTACACCGCTATCGACGATAAGTTGGTACTAAAGTAAGGCTGCCAACGACCACCGAAAAAAACCGCCTCATGGCGGTTTTTTTCTGTCTGAATTAAGGCGCTAACTCACTACTGTTGCAATCCTCAGGGGCGACAACGGGATTACAGCGCAGGCCGGACTCGATTTGAACCCGGTAGCTGTTATCGAACGGATTCGTTGGCAAGTAATAATCTGTGCTGACTGCCTGAGCACCACTGGCTAAAGCTGCCTCCATTCGCCGACTGTCATTCGCTCTCGCCTCTACCGTATCCGCATCGGCGCGCGTTCTAACCATAAAACCGCGATCTACCAGTCGTTGAATGCGTTCAAAGTCGCGGATGGGATCGTTGACAACCATCACCGCGGCAGCGGGATGCTCAGGCGCTACGTTGACGAACATCGGTCGCTGTCGCCAGTTGTTTAGATACAGATCACGTTTGTCCCCGCCCTCGTCCAGAACGAGCAGGAACTTGCCACGGGCATCGGTCAACAAAGGCCATACTGGAACGTCGGTTTCCGCCACTTTGACTTTGTTCGGGGTAATTATTCGCCTGCCCAAAACAGCATCTAAAACCTCATCCATCGTACTGAAAGCCGCGGCATCAAACGGGACGGGATCGGGTAGCCAGCCTATTTGCTGGTCTTTGGCATTGAAACTCACCCATATCGGAGCATGACTAGGGTTGAGGTCAGACCAGTTAGACAGGCGTTCAAGACACTCACGCAGAGCAGTGCAGTGGCTGTTCATGTCGATAAGCTGAATATGGCCAACAGGAAACCTATTGCCTTCTGGTTCGTAAAAAACGTCAAGTTCTAACTTGCGCAAACCAAGATCAAGTTGTTGCTCTAACGGGATATGTTCGTAATCGAGCGCTTTAGCTGCGTCGGCATTAATCAGGCCGAGCACGGCCCGATAGCTACTCGACATGGCTTGCTTATAGCTGTTGTGGCTACCAATAAACTGCGTTTGGTTGATGCGAACTTCAGCATGCGCCGCGCCAAAAAACCAAAGTATCGAGATCAACCCAGAGAGTTTTGCTATCGCCACAACCCTCCCGCAACAGACGCTGACATCTGCATTAAACTAAGTCTTCATCTGCCAATCGGTGGCCCCAATCGCGTTTTGCATTGAGGTAGCGCTTATTCGACTCTCCCACACCATGCACATGCTTTTCGCGACTCACGTGATTCAGACCGAGAGCCGTCAGGTCCTCTACTTTTTTTGGATTATTCGTCAATAACCGCAATGGCGCATCGCCGACAAAATGTTTCAGCAGCACGCCGGCATCCGTAAAGTCACGACAGTCATCAGGCAGCCCTAAACTGCGATTGGCCTGATAGGTATTCTCGCCTGCATCTTGCAGCAGGTACGTAGCGGCCTTAGCCCATAGACCAATACCTCGTCCTTCGTGGCCCGCCATGTAAATCACATAGCCACCTGACGGGTCATCACCAATGCGATCGATCGCAGACGCCAACTGCGGCCCGCAATCGCAACGCTCAGAGCCAAAAACATCGCCTGTGAGACAATTACTGTGAACCCGCACCAAGGGGTTATCCCCGGGCTCACCGATAACGAGCACGCTGTTGACCGCCAAGGGCGAAACCAGATGAGCGAAGAGATGCTGGCCACCTCGCGCATTGAGCTCCGATGCCAGAGCTTCCACGCCGCGCAGCTCAGTGCTGCGCACAGCCGCGTACCATTGCACGGTAGCAGACACACCTGGCAACTTCACCGGCATTGGGATGGGGCCCATGAGATTGATCGCTAACTCGTTGGGTGGCTCTTGTTGATCGACGTCAATAGGTAGCCCTTCAGCGTCGATGCGCGTCAGTTTCCCTTCGGCTATCAATCGCTTGCGAACTTCTGGATTTAAGTAAGTAAACATAGGTCAGATACTGCCTGTTACCTCGCTGCAGCGCTCGTCAAAGTCTCTAAAGAACGGCCAGCGAGGATCATGTCAGAACAAAGTCCCGAATCCGCTGCATTAAAATACGATACGCAGAACGCTCTCCGCCACACACGCAGGCTTGTCAGCACCATCGATTTCAACAGTCATTTCGTTGATCACTTCCAGCATCCCGCCTTTTTCTTCCACGCTAACCAACTTACCTGCCGTGCGAATTTTTGCGCCCACTTGTACAGGGTTCATAAAGCGCACTTTATTCCAACCGTAGTTAATACCCAGCTTCATGCCGTCCAGCGCAGGCAACCCCACACCGGCACCTCCGGGCAAGAAACTCATAATCGACAGAGTGAGCTGGCCGTGGGCGATAGCTGCTCCGAAGGGGCCCGCCTTGGCGCGCTCAGGATCTATATGAATCCATTGCTGATCCAGTGTCGCGTCAGCAAAAGTGTTTACCCGATCTTGTGTGATCTCAAACCAATCCGTCGGCTCAGAAGCCTGACCGATTTGCGCGTTAAGTGTTTCCATAGCATTTTCGATAGGGGTACCAGACATGTCGACTCCTGAGCTGTCTAATTGAATAGGCCCGTCAGACTAAGTAAGGCAAGGCCTTGTATCAAGCACCAAGATCACTTGGCTGCAGCAAGCCTTGAGGACAGCAAAGCAGCGAATCGATGACTCGATGCATGATTTCATCGCCGCTTAGGTCATCGAAGTTAAGCTGTGACTCAAGGCTTGCGCACAAATTCACTGCCACCAATGGCTGGGGTTGAGCCCGACACAGTGCTGTCAAAGCGTCAACGGTCGCATGATCACCAGCAACCGCCTGAGTTACCGCAGGGGACAACGCGCCAATATCGGGCCTAACATCGAAGTCGGCTAAGTTGTGCAAACTCGACAGTAACTTAGGGCCCATCATCTGGGGGGCAATATGGTCCGGATCCACACGGCGCATCATGCGCAGAACGAGGTCGATTAAAAAAGGCAGCAGAGGACAATGCACGGGAAAAGCCGCAAAGGCATTGTGAATGTTCTTGCGTACCTCCCAACGGTTTTGAGTGCCCGACTTCAACTGTACCCAATGCTCCTGCCCAAAGGTGCAGGCTTGCTGCAAATCAATTTCCAGCATATCCGGGGCAAAAACCAATACGTCGGCATCAAACCAGATCACCCAATCATAACCTTGATTAAGCATTTGACTTGCCCACTGCAATCGACCTAGATCGGCGGCAATGGGCATGCGGCCCCGAGCTTTCGCCAAGTACCAATCTGGCACTGGATCGAACAGATCGTCACCCAATGCACGGTAGGTATAATCCTGGCGTTGCGCCCATTGCTCTACGCTCACCATACAGCGCCGCTGCCATACGGGGGCATATGGCCCAACACTTTGCAGCACAAGCACATTTTGCATCTATCAGCTTTCATCCTTTAGTTACGATAGGATGATATGGTCAGTCGCGACAGAGTCGAATGGCAAGCGATGAAGCATCTACTCACCCTACAAATCTGTAAACCATGCACACTTCTGCTCACGGTGCTGATCACCTGCATTAGCGTTACTCATGCTAGTGCACCCGAGGCTGCGCCGACAGAGCGCGCGCTAACCCTCACCACCTCTGTGTTAGACGACTCGCTAAAAAAACAACTACAAAGCTGCGCTACGGCTGACTTTTATGCCACAGACTTTGCGATTGCGCATCGCGGTGCACCCTTGGGTTATCCCGAGCATAGCCGCGAAGGTTACACTGCCGCAGCCAAACAGGGTGCCGGTATCATCGAGTGCGATGTCACGTTCACCAAAGACCTAGAGCTGGTGTGTCGGCACTCTCAATGCGACTTAGCCACCACGACAAATATTCTGCAAACACCGCTCGCCGCAAAGTGCAGCAAACCGTTTCAGCCGGCCAACGGTCAGCGCCCTGCTAGCGCAACATGCTGCACCTCAGATATCACGCTGACGGAATTCAAGACACTTTGCGCCCGACCTGATCGGAGCAACAAGAAAGCTAAAACGCTCGACGAGTTCCTCGTGCCGCTCATGTCAGATGTGGTCTCATCACCACTTGCCTGCGGCAGGTTAGTGACCCATGCAGAAAGCATTGAGCTAATAAACACGTTAGGACGAAAGTTCATTCCAGAGCTAAAGCGCCCCGAGGTAGCCATGCCTTTTGCTGAGGGTTTTGATCAGGCTGCCTATGCCGACAAGATGCTGGCGGAATATCGGTCAGCAGGTATCGCCCCGAAACGCGTGTTCCCGCAATCATTTGACCTGCGGGACGTCTGGCACTGGATAGAGAACCATCCTGATTTTGCAGAGCAAGTCGTTTGGCTAGACCCCCGAGGCAGGCAACGCAGCTTCCGCAGCTCTCCATCAAACTTTGAAGAACTCAAGGCCAAGGGCTTGAATCGCATTGCTCCACCCCTACCCATGCTGCTTACCTTGAACGATCAAGGGAAAATCATACCGAGCGCCTATGCAATCCAGGCCAAGGCAGCGGGCTTGGACATCATCACTTGGACATTTGAGTCCGGTAACCCTACGGACCCGAACAATTGGCTCTACGCATCGATTGCCGAGGCCATGTCAACCCCTGGTCAAATGCTGGAAGCCCTGCACGTGCTGGCAAAAGATGTCGGGGTGAAGGGTGTGTTTGCTGACTGGCCGGGCACCGTTACGTACTACGCCAACTGTTTGCTAGAACCCGGCGCTTAGTTCGAACCGCGCAAAAACGCCTCGATTTCTGGCAGCCGTGCCCGAGTATCTTGCTCACCACTGTCGATTAGCCGGCCAATGTAGCCGGGCTCAAAGTTCACCATACTAAGCGCATCTGCCGTGGGTTCATCGCGGCCTCCAAAACCGCCAGAAAAAAATCGAAAGGCCCCTGACATCTGCCGCTGGGACTGACGGGCGATCTTACCAAGGTCTTCTCGCGGCCTTAACACCATGACATCAACATGACGCTGCCGACCCCACTGCTCCTGCGGTATTCGTTTTAGCAGGTCGTTTACCCGCTGCATTTGCAGAGCGTCAAAATCAAGCAAATCCAAAAACACCGCATTTAACATTACACCGGCCACTTGGCCCGGGGACGGGTAGCCCATCGGCAGTTCTGAGCCGCCTGAGTCGGCTTGAGTACGAGGCGAGACCGCCAAAATTCGCTTAGCACCCAACCGCATCGCCGGCGACAACGGCGCCGCCAGCCGTATGCCGCCGTCACCGTGCCACTGGTTTCCCAATTTCACCGCAGGAAAGAAGAAAGGCAGAGCTGCGGAGGCCATAACATGCTCTATGGTTAACGACGCGCGTCGCGCAGATACTTGGCTGCCGCTCCATATGTGTTCTTGCAGCGTATCTACCCAAGCTTCCGAACGACCACTGGCGTAATTGGTCGTCACGACGGCCAATGCTTTGAGCCAACCGTCTGCTAAATTTTGATCAACACCGTAAACCTCGCTGCTTGCCGGGTCTGCCAACAGGTGCGCCCGCAGGTATCGTCGCAGGGGCTTATTATTGACCATACCGCGAATGTCTTTGCGGCCAAGTCGTCCACCGCTAACAAAGTGCAGACCCCAATGACCCATACGCGAGGCCAGCGGCCCTAGGCCCGAGCGGTAGACTTGTTCAGTACTCATGGCCCGCCATAGAGCGACCAATGCCTCAACGCTATCGCTCCATGATCCGTGAAAGGCCGCTAGATGGGTGGCATTGATCGCCCCGGCAGAGACCCCGGTGAGAATTTGCGGTCGATATTGAGGCAAGCCATTTGCTAAGGCCCGCATGCAGCCAACCTGATAGGCAGCTCGCGCGCCACCCCCTGACAACACAAGGGCTTGACCCGCATTGAAGTCTTGAGAACTCGTATTTTCAGCCATAGTCCTAGTGTAGGGACCTCGAGGACACGACACTAGTGCTCCACCTAAAGGGGTCAAAAATCGGCGGCGGCAAGAAAACAACGCCCTGTCAATCTCGCCAGTCTTGCTGCCCGCCCGTATCATGCGCTGATGACATCCGCTCTGACACGCACCAGTCAACAACTCAACAATGTCTTCCGTCCCGGTGGCAAAGTCTTTTACGGCTGGTGGATTGTTATGGCCTGTGCGGGTGTTCAGTGGTTGGCCGCATTAACCTGGATGCACTCTTACGGCGGCTATGCCCTGAAATTACAGGCTGACTTTGGATGGAGCATGTCCGTGTTATCACTGGCGTTCGCCCTAACCCGATTGGAAAGTGGCTTGCTTGGACCTTTGCAGGGGTGGCTCGTGGATCGGTATGGCCCGCGACTGATTCTGATTATCGGTACGGTGATTTTCGCCATCGGCTTTTTCACATTCAGCTTAGTGGAGTCAATAACCACTTACTTTGTCGCTTTTATCCTCATCGCTTTGGGTTCCAGTCTAGGCGGTTTCGCCACTCTGATGGTGTCCATCGTCAGCTGGTTCGACGCCCACCGCGCAAAAGCTGTTGCGATGTCACAAATTGGTTTCTCCGCCGGCGGGCTGTGCGTGCCTTTCGTGATGATGGGACTGGAAGCCTTTGGCTGGCGATCGATGGCCCTTTACTCTGGCTTTCTCATTTTGCTGGTGGGTTTACCGCTGGTCAGTCTAGTACGGCACCGCCCCGAGGACTACGGCGAAGTGCCTGACGGATTGCGTCGCGATGCAGCCGAGACAGCTACTGCAGAGAATCCTGAGGCAGAAGACAATATCGCCCAGAGCCAAATCAGTCTCACCTGGCGGCAGGCTGTCCGGGAACCGTCGTTTTGGCTGATCTCCAGCGGCCACGCGCTGTCGCTGCTCACCGTATCGTCCATGCTTGCGCATCTTATTCCCTACCTGACGTTTGATCTGGGCTATACCCCGGTGAACGCTGGTTTCGTTTTTGCTCTGATGACAGCGGTGCAGATGGCCGGCCTGTTTCTCGGCGGATTTATAGGAGATCGGTTCGACAAGCGGATCATTTGCACACTGTGCATGTTGGGGCACTTTGTAGGCCTCATCGCACTTACCTACGCAGCGAACCCATCATTAGTTTTTCTCTTCGCTATCGCCCACGGGTTAGCATGGGGAGTCAGGGCACCTTTGATGGTAGCCCTTCGAGCAGACTACTTTGGCCCCAAATCTTTCGGCACGATTATGGGTATTTCGTCCTTAATCGTCATGATGGGTATGACTTTCGGCCCACTCTTTTCCGGCATCATGTTCGACGTGTATGGCAATTATGACTTGGCATTTACTTATATCGCCTTCTGCTCATTGATCGGCGGATTATGCTTTTGGTTCGCCAAACCGCCCGCTCTGCTGACGCAGGATGCTTGATGCTGCGCCACCCGCTCTGTACTACACTTGATCGAGCAATTAGCAGTCGCCGAGAGAGATAATGGATTTTGCCCTTTCAGAAGAACAACAAGGATTTGTCGCTACCGCGAGAGCCTTTGCGCAAGACCAGTTGGCTCCCCATGCAGCGCAATGGGATGCGCAAAGCCACTTTGCCAAGGATGCCCTGCGTCAGGCAGGCGAGCTAGGTTTTATGGGGATGTATACGCCCGAACATGCTGGCGGTCTGGCCATGTCTCGTTTGGACGCCAGTCTAATTGTTGAGGAGTTGGCGAAAGGCTGTACGACGACAGCAGCGTTTCTGACCATTCACAACATGGCCACCAACATGATTGGTCGATATTGCCAGCAAGAGGTGATTGATCAGTGGTGCCCTGATTTAGTTTCGGGCACAAAACTCGCCTCTTACTGTTTGACGGAACCGGGCGCCGGTTCCGACGCAGCGGCCTTGCGCACCAG
>CAJWZG010000066.1 GCA_913049565.1 uncultured Gammaproteobacteria bacterium | reverse complement strand
CCTTTCGGTCTTCGTGCTCGCCGTCTTCTGGGCCGTTTCGGCTTCGTTTAATCGAAGCTCGAGCTCGTCTCGCAAGGCTTGGAGTCTATTGGTTATGACTTGCCGTTGCGGAGTTTCTTCCTCCTTTTCTACTTTATTCTCCGTTTCCACAGTATTCTTGTTCTTCTGCTTCGTCAAAGCCGCTCGGATTTTTCGTCGGCGCTCTTTTTGTTCGAGTTCTAGTCGTCTGTATTTTTCTAAAATGAAAGTTGAAGCAGTCGGCGACGACTCGGACGCTTGAATAGGAGGAGGAGGAGGTTCAAACGACGACGACGATGCCGGTTGGGAAACCGGTGGATTGCACATTAGACCCAGCAAACTTGGCGCGGCTAATGCCATGTCCCGCAGCGTCTTCGACGATTCGATGCCAGAAAGCTCCTCGAGCGAGGGCGGGTTCTCGAGTATCGCTCGAAACTGAGACACGCGTTCCGCGTACGACTCCCCGCTCTCTCTGTTGAAATAGAAGAACTTTTTGTACTTTGCAAGTTCGTGCTTTATACAAAAGACACGCGCGTCGGCGTTTTTCAACGGCCAGATCAACGAAACCACTTTCGAGGCGCTTCGATTGAACGAAGCGATGCGATCGATACCGCCTTCGTTTTTCCTGAACTCGATTATCACTTTCGGCTCGTGCTTGTTGCCTAAGAAATACTCCTGACGAACTATTATGTCACCCGACGTACCGAGTAAAGGCCGAACTTTTTTCGATTTATCCTTTCGCATTCGAGAACAAGAGGAGAGAACGAGCAACGGTTCGAACATGGCGTGGAGCACTTTAGGAATGTTCTCCACTTCAACATCCACGTGGTGGATGAATGGCTCGGTATTGCCGCTATTGGTTTCGGGATCAATGTAGAGCTTGGGCTCGCCAAAGATATGCAGCTCGGAAAGGGGTATCCCGGCCAGAGTTGAAAAGGCACTGCCGGCTTGCCGTTGGCAGTTTTTGCAGTGACAGACACCTGTCATGGTAGGTGGGTTATCAATACTGTAGCTAATGGCTCCGCATAAGCATTTTCCGGTGACCGACATGGAGATCTCCTTCCATTGAACTTTTAGTTGTTTGGTAGCCATGCGTCAACAATGTGCACAGGCGCTGCATCAGACATAACAGATGTGGACTCTAGAGTAATGCCCGCGCTTCATCAGTCAACGGTTTTTGTCCGCCGCAGATGCGGTAGCATTTAGGTATGAAGTTCTCTGACCTAAAGCTGCAATGGTTCGCGAGGATGTGTCGTGCTGAGCGCTAGACGAGTCTGTCTTGGGGGCGAGGGGGCGCAGGCCTTCGATCATGACTTTAAGCCGGGAGAACTGACCGTCGTACTGGGCGGCAACCAGTCTGGGAAAACCAACCTTTGTCGCCTGCTCGCAGGCTTGCCGACTCAAGCCCAAGGCGAGGTTTGGTACGGCCAGCAAGAGCTTACCCATGTCGCTGCGCAAAAACGCAGTGTTGCCGTGGTGTTTCAGGCGTTTGTGAATTATCCCAATTGGACGGTGGCGCAGAATATTGCTTCGCCAATGCTCGCTCAGGGCATTGACGCACATCAGCAGCAGCGGCGCGTCTTTCAGTTAGCAGAAACTTTGGGTATTAGTGAGTTCCTTGAGCGTCTGCCAAACGAGCTGTCGGGTGGTCAACAACAACGACTCGCCATCGCTCGGGCGCTGGCCCAACGAGCCGATGTGCTTGTATTGGATGAGCCATTGGTGAATTTAGACTACAAGCTGCGAGAAGCCTTAGTCGTAGAGCTCAAGGCGTTACTTGCGAGCAGCGAAGCCACAGTGATCTACACCAGCACAGACCCGCGTGACGCGTTTGCCCTAGGCGATCAAGTGTTGCTGCTAAAGGATCAGCAGAAGCTGCAATCTGGCTCGCCTCTCGCGATTTATCGAGAGCCCGCGAATTTGGCCTGTGCCCACCTGATGAGTGACCCCGGAATTAATTTGCTTGGGTGTTCCGATGACCGATTGAAGACAACATGCCAGGGCGTTCGGCCTGAGCATATTATATTGCCAAATGAGCCGGGCCCTTTGTCCGGCTGCGTACAGCGCTTTGATATGAGCGTCGACAGTGTTGAACGCAGCGGTGATGAAACCTTCGTTCACGGCTGTATTAAAAGTGCCGATTCTAATGAGTGGGCCAATCGCTGGGTGGTACGACGGCCCGGAATGCACGCGGTCGTGGTCGGCGAGCCTTTGTGTTTGCGAGTTCGTGATGACGACATCCTTGAGTTGGTGGTGGATTGAGTTGGCCTGTATTCGCCTACAAGACGTTGCCTTTACCTACCCGGGAGCCGCCACCCAGACGCTGACGCCCTTGTCGCTTGAAATTGCCGACGGGGAAGCTTTCTCGCTCCTGGGAGCTTCGGGGGCGGGCAAAACTACACTGCTGAACTTGCTGTCAGGTATCTTACAGCCTACCCAAGGGCGCATTTTTTTTGACGACACAGATGTTACTGAGTTGCCCGGACGCGATCGGCACCTTGCGCAAGTATTTCAGTTCCCAGTGCTGTATCAGTCAATGAGTGTGGCACAAAACTTGGCATTCCCCCTGACGACTCGCGGTTCAGCGCTCAGTTGGGAAGCGATCGACGCTCGTGTTAGCGCTATTGCTCATGAACTGGATATCGCGTCGATTCTCCAACGCTCAGCCAATGGTATTTCTCTGTTTGAGAAACAGTTGGTGGCTATCGGGCGAGCGCTTGTGCGGCCAGATGTGTCGGTGGTGTTGCTGGATGAGCCGTTAACCGCGGTTGAACCCAGCGTTAAGTGGCGTTTGCGGCAAACACTCAAGCAGGTTCAAAAAGAGATGGGTGTGACCATGGTCTACGTCACTCACGATCAGACCGAGGCTCTGACCTTTGCTGAGCGAGTGTCAGTATTGGCTGACGGGCAATTGCTGCAAACGGGTACACCGGAGGCGGTTTATCAAAATCCGGCGCACGAGTTTGTGGGCCATTTTTTGGGCAGCCCGGGTATGAATTTTCTGCCGATAGATCTTTTCCCCGAGAGGCTGCAGCAAAACTTCAATCACCACTGTGCACCACAAACGGTTGGTTTTCGGCCAGAGCACGCCCAGCTTTTGGTTCGCGGCCCTGATGAGCTGGGCGGACATATTGTTAGTCAGCGCACGTTGGGTACTCAACAGGGCGATGTGATTTCTATGTACGGTGTGCACATTGATTCTCGGGAGGTGTTCGTTCGCTCTCCAGCCGAATTCGCTGTGGGCGACGAAGTCGGCGTGAAGCTAAGTCGCTGGGTGGGTTTTCGTAATGCGCTTTGGGTAGGTGGGAATGGCCCAAAATAAAGTACAAAACAACCGCGCCTGGCTTGGTGTCTTGCCCGTGATGCTCATCGTTGCCTTTAGTGGCATTGTGCCCTTGATGACCGTCGTGAATTATTCGGTTCAGGACATTCTTGACTTTAATACGCGGTTTTTTGTCGGTATCGAGTGGTATCGGGAGACACTGAACGACCCGCGATTTATCGATGCCTTTTTGCGGCAGTTGGGTTTTAGCGCCGCAGTGCTAGCGATTGAAATACCGCTCGGCATTGTGATCGCTCGGGGTATGCCGACTCGGGGGCTTCGCGCATCGTTGCTATTGGTATTGTTGGCCACGCCATTGCTTATTCCTTGGAATGTGGTCGGTACGATCTGGCAGATTTATGCCCGATCAGACATTGGCTTGCTGGGCGTTACGCTTAACGAGTTGGGTATTGCCTTCAACTATACTGCCGAACCGCTGCATGCTTGGCTGACTCTTTTGGCTATGGATATTTGGCATTGGACATCGCTGGTGGCTCTTCTGGCTTTTGCAGGCCTTACCTCGGTGCCTCCGGCCTGTTACCAAGCGGCAGAGCTTGATGGGGCGAACAAATGGCAGGTCTTTCGATATGTTGAACTGCCCAGACTCAAGGGGGTCTTGATCATCGCCGTACTGCTGCGTTTGATGGACAGTTTTATGATCTATACCGAGCCATTTGTGCTGACCGGGGGCGGGCCAGGTAACACGACGACATTCCTCAGCCAGTACCTTGCTACCATGGCAGTCGGACAATTCGACTTGGGTCCTGCAGCTGCTTTTTCGGTGATCTACTTTCTCTTTATCTTGCTTTTTAGTTGGCTGTTCTACACCAGTGTGATGCGCGACGAGGAGGACGCTTGAACAAACCGAGCCGTTTCAGTCGCTGGGTGCTGGCCGCCTACTGCGTTTACTTGATCTTGCCCTTGTACTGGCTGCTCACGCTGGCACTGCGCAGTAACGCCGATATCGCCGGCGTTTTTGAGCTGGTGCCAAGCAATCCGACGCTGGCGAATTTTACGGAAGTTTTGACCAATCCAGTCTGGTACGACGGGTTCGTAAACTCGCTTAGCTATGTACTGCTGAACACTACTATCTCGGTTTGTGTGGCACTGCCGGCAGCCTATGTTTTCTCCCGCTATCGATTTTTGGGCGACCGACAGCTGTTTTTTTGGTTGCTAACCAATCGCATGGCCCCACCTGCAGTGTTTTTGCTGCCGTTTTTCCAGCTCTACTCCTCAATCGGGTTATTCGACACTCCCTTGGCGGTGGCTCTGGCCCATTGTTTGTTCACTGTGCCCCTGTCGGTTTGGATTCTGGAAGGCTTTATGTCCGGGGTGCCCACAGAGATCGATGATATGGCGCGCGTTGATGGACACAGTTTTTGGTTTTTCTTCATGCATATATTCTTGCCCATCAATCGCAGCGCTATCGGTGTCACGGTTTTTTTCTGCTTTATGTTTAGCTGGGTAGAGCTGCTGCTAGCACGCACGCTAACCGGTAGCGAAGCTAAACCGATCGTGGTCGTAATGACCCGCACAGTCAGCGCGTCAGGTATGGATTGGGGTGTGTTGGCTGCGGCAGGTGTGTTCACGGTGTTACCGGGCATATTGGTGGTTTGGTTCGTGCGCCAGCACTTGGTGAAAGGGTTTGCCCTAGGTCGTGTTTAGTGTTGGCGCCAATTTGATTAGGAGAGGCATGCCATGACGTGGATGGCTTGGACGCTGCCAACGGCGATTTTTTTTGGCGCTATCGCGGTGACTCTGACGTTTTTGGTTTTTCTAGAGCTGAAAAAGCCGACGGTCATGGCTCGAGGCTGGTTGCCTATGGCGACCACTCGCGGCGACCGGTTCTTTGTCAGCCTGTTGGGTTCGGCATTGATTCACTTGCTTTGGCTAGGGTTGACGACATTGGATGTGCTCTATGCCAGTGGTTTAGCAGTGTTATGGTTCGCCCTAATCATGACAAAGGGTTAAAACTTTTCGCGCTTTGAGCTGCGGCATAGGGCAAAGACAATAAGGGAGATCTCAAATGGGAGAACGGGTTTTGTTGAACAACAGTATAAGAGTCGGCGCGGTGGCGACACTGGTTTCAGCGTTGATAGCCTGCGGTCAGTCAGCCCAGGGGCCTGGGGCCTCGAGCATCAGCGAGCAGACCTTGGCCGCAAGTGCTGAAACCTGGGTTGATGCGGAATTTCAGCCGTCCACGTTGACACGTGATGCCCAGTTGGCAGAAATGGCTTGGTTTAGCCAAGCCGCCGCTCCATTTCGCGGCATGACGATCAATGTCGTGTCAGAAACATTGACGACACACCAGTACGAAAGCGAAACCCTAGCCAAGGCTTTTTTTGACATCACCGGCATCCGCGTAAATCACGATCTAATTCAAGAGGGCGACGTTATTGAAAAGCTGCAAACTCAGATGCAGTCGGGCGAAAATATTTTCGATGCCTATGTGAACGATTCTGATTTGATCGGTACGCATTCGCGTTACGGTTATGTCGTTGCCCTGAGCGACTTCATGGCCGGTGAGGGAGCCGATGTGACCTCGCCGACGCTAGACCTCGATGATTTTATCGGTCTGAGTTTTACGACCGCGTCAGATGGAAAAATCTATCAACTTCCCGATCAGCAATTTGCCAATCTTTATTGGTTTCGGCATGACTGGTTTTCTGACCCTGAGCTCAAAGCGCAGTTTCAGGCGCGCTATGGTTATGCGCTTGGTGTACCCGTCAATTGGTCTGCTTATCAGGATATTGCAGAGTTCTTCTCGGTGCATGTCGGCGAGATAGACGGCCAAGAGGTCTATGGTCATATGGACTATGGTAAGAAAGACCCATCGTTGGGCTGGCGTTTTACCGATGCTTGGTTGTCTATGGCTGGCGCAGGCGATAAAGGCATTCCAAACGGCCTGCCCGTCGATGAGTGGGGTATTCGAGCGGAGCAATGTCGCCCGGTAGGTTCGTCGACAACGCGTGGCGGTGCGACCAATGCACCAGCTTCGGTTTACGCTCTGCAAAAATATATCGACTGGCTCAAAGCGTACGCACCCGAGCAAGCGCCGGGCATGACATTTTCAGAAGCTGGGCCGGTGCCTGCTCAGGGTCAGATCGCACAACAAATTTTCTGGTACACAACCTTTACGGCAGACATGATCAAGCCAGATTTGCCGGTGGTAAATGCGGACGGTACGCCTAAGTGGCGCATGGCGCCCTCACCTCACGGCCCATACTGGGAAGAGGGTATGAAGCTGGGTTACCAGGACACCGGGGCCTGGACCCTGCTCTCTAGCACCCCGCTCGAGCGACGCAAAGCAGCGTGGCTGTACGCCCAATTTGTGACGGCTAAAACCTTATCGCTGAAAAAGACGCTGGTTGGTTTAACCCCGTTCCGAGACTCTGACATCCGCTCTCAAGCCATGAGCGATATGGCACCTAAGCTGGGTGGATTGGTGGAGTTCTACCGCTCGCCTGCCCGAATCGCATGGACGCCTACGGGTACTAACGTGCCCGACTACCCCAAGTTGGCGCAGTTGTGGTGGGCTAATGTGGCGAATGCAGTAAGTGGTCAAGTGACCGCTCAGGCTGCGATGGACAGTTTGGCATCTCAGCAAGACCGAGTCTTGGAGCGACTCCAGCGTCATGGCGCGCTGGGCGAGTGCGGTCCGATACTAAATGAGGAGCGCGACGCCCAATACTGGCTCGAACGGCCCGGGGCGCCCAAGCCGGCACTAGCCGATGAAAAGCCTCAAGGTCAGACCGTAGACTATGAAACACTACTGGCGTCTTGGAAGGCGACAGGTGATCAAAAAGCAAATTGATTCGGGCGCTAGAACATTGTCCTACGCGTTTTGATGCACAACGGAGCGAGTCTTTGACCCAAAATTGTCATATTTCGATCGCAGTTGAAAAGCTGGAGACTCCAGCGCGAGAGACTAAACTGAGTCGATGAACTTTGTAGAAATCGCCATTCCGTTTTTCATTCTCGCCATCGTTATAGAGTTCGCATTTGGAATTTGGAAGAAGAAGCAAACCTATCGTCTAAACGACGCGGTCGCGAGCCTGATGATGGGTTCCCTGAGCCAGCTGGTTGGCGTGCTGCGGTTGAGCTTCGCAGCGGTCGTTTTGGCCGGTGCAGTGCAGTGGGCCGGCGTTGTTCCTTGGGAGGCGACGGCGTGGTGGCATTGGCTGGCCGCCTTCATCGCCTACGACCTTTGCTATTACTTCAAGCATCGCTTCGGCCATGAATGGCGGATTATGTGGGCATCGCACAGCGCTCACCATCAAAGCGAGGAGTACAACCTCAGCACAGCACTGCGACAAACCAGCACTGATTATATTGGGTTTGTTTTTTACCTACCCATGTACCTCGCCGGAACACCTGCTTACGTGATGATCAGCGTCGGCTCGCTGAATCTGGTGTATCAGTTTTGGGTACACACCCAGCATGTCGATCGTTTAGGGGTGCTCGATTACGTTTTGGTGACACCAAGCAACCACCGGGTACACCACGCTAAGAACCCGCGTTACATCGACAAAAACTATGGTGGTTTTCTGATTCTCTGGGATCGACTTTTCGGCACGTTTTGCAACGAGCGCATCGACGATAAACCTGTTTACGGAATTACTCACGGACTGCGTAGCTGGAATCCTATCTGGGCTAATGCGATCGTGTGGTGGGATACTTTGGTGCTCTGTATCATGGCGCCGCGTTGGCGCGACAAGGCGGCAGTTTGGTTTAAAGGCCCAGATTGGTTTCCTGACGGGATGCGGCAAGTGCACGACGATGGTGTCGGTTGGGACGAGCAATACGATCCCCAAGCGCCACAGAGTTCAAAAGCCTATGGCTTCTTGCAATACGTAGTGCTTGCCGTCGCAGGCCTGGCTCTAGCGGCTATGCAGGACCAACTAAATCAGACTGCCGTTGTGGCGATGTTCGGACTGATCGCAGGCTCTATGTTCATTGCAAGCCTATGGCTAGAGAATCGACCTTACCGCTATTGGGTGGATGCAGTTAGAATAGCGCTAATGCTCTTAGCGGGACTGTGGTTACCCCTGTTGTCTGGAAGCGTCGAGCAATGGGTGACGGCGCTGCAATTGCTTGGCTTGGCAAATGCGGCGCTATTAGTGAGTCTCTTCGTCCTACAGCGGTTGGTCCAACGAGCAGAAGGCAATAGCCCCTTCGCTGCCTAACCGATAAAAGCTACCCCAGGTTTTTGAAATTCGGCGGCCGCTTTTCGATGAAGGCGGCGATTGCCTCATGGTGCTCGGGGCTTTTGTAAGCCTCGGCGAGGGCAGCCATTTCGCGTTTCTGTACGGCTTTGATGTCAGGCTCGGCCATATTGGCGGTTACTAACTGTTTGACCGCGGCGAGGGCTCCGGGTGGATTCTCGCCGATTTGTTTAGCAAGCTGTACTGCTCTTGGCAGCAAACTTTCCGCGTCGCGGACCAACTCGTCGACCAAGCCTATGCGCTGGGCCTCCTCAGCGTTGATGGTTTCCCCGGAGAGCATCATTCGGTTAGCGAGACCAAACCCACTTCGCGCTACTAAGTAGTAGGAGCTGGCCAGCTCAGGCACCACGCCCATTTTGACGAAGCGGGCACTAAACTTGGCTTCGGCGCTCGCCATAATGTAATCGCACGGCAAAATTTGAGTTAAGCCCACGCCGACGGCGACACCGTTGACCGCTGCAATGATGGGTTTGGCTTGCCGAACGAGGCCTACCCAATCTCGGGGTGGTCGCTGATTTTCATCCCCGTCGCCGGCAGAGTCCGCTTGGTTTTTGAACAAGTCCTTAATGTCTGCACCGGCACAAAAGCCTCTTCCGGCACCGGTGAGAATAAATACATCAACGGCAGGGTCTTCGTTACCTGCTTCGATCGCGTGTTGTAACTCAGCGCCCATCTGATAAGTCCAGGCGTTGAGGCGCTCCGGGCGATTCATGGTGATGGTCAATACACCCGCGTCTAGCGAGGTGAGGATGGTTTCGTAGTTTGCTGTATTCATGTTCTCCCCAGAACTGTCAGTTAGCGGCTAAGCCGTTAGTCAATCACGTTCAGATCCCAGTCGTAAACATAGTCTATGGCCGGACTTTTGGCATCTGCAAAGCCCTTGATCGCTGGTGCGAGGTCTGGCCGCTGGCGCGCAAGGTAGGTCAGTAGCTGATTCTTGCTATTCGCGAAGTCTTTAAGATACCAATCAAACAGGCTGGTGAGCTGCAGTTTGCCTCTTTGGGTCAGTGAAATAGCCCGAGGGTGCTGCAGGAATTCCCTTTCCGCTTGTGCCAGCTGTCGTTCTATCGTGGCTGCACTGTAGGCCTCGCGGTTTAGATTGGGGCAACCCAAGCTGGCGCAATTGAGGACATAGTGCAGCCGATGATCTTGCCAGATGGGACGTAATATTCGGTGCTCGATGTCGTTGAGTGTGACTGGCTTTCCTTCGATGTTGAGGTACGGCTCATCCCAAGGTCCCAAGGACAAGAACGGCCCCATGGACAGAATGCTCTTTTTCATAGGGTGGTCGAGTACCACTTGTACGGTCTGCGCGTTGTAGAGATTGATCCAATAGGCCAACTGTTCTTTTCGGTTGAGCCGCGTGGGTGCAATTTTGCTCAATGTATTTAGATATCTTCGCAGCTGCGTTTTTGCTGCGTCATCGAAATCTTGATAAGCCACTCGATTGATCTTGTCATTGCCTGAGACTACAAATCGAGAAAGAAGCTTCTGCCAAATCTGATGGTCTACTGTTACATCCGACCCCGCGTTATCTGATTGCCAGTATGGCCAAAGTTCGGATTTTGGCGCTGCAAGGGAGTGCTGTGCCAGCAGCGCTGCCAGTACCAGTCCGGCGTGAACACTCGCTTTCATGAGCATTCTTACGGTTCTCGTTTTCCAGCTAAAGATTAAAGTACAGCTCATGCATGTGGACTCTACGTTTAGAAAAATCAGAAGTCCCGGGGTTTAATACAAGTAATTTTGATCCACAGTAAGCATCGTTTAAAAAGTTCTAAGTGCTTCAAGCTAGATAATGTAGTTCGTTTTGACAAAGCCAATGGAAGGTTATTTCGATTCTTGGTCAAATTTTGTGCCCAGGGTTCGAACCCTTGTTGGCGGGTGCTCGGCTGTCGCTTAAGTATAAATCCCGAAACAATTAGGAGAATAACCGAGCAGCAGTGCTGCCCGGTTGTCTTAGCTCCTGATCAAGAAATGGCCTAGAAAGTTGCGTAGAACTTAAGGCCGTAACTTCTACCAGGAAGAGGCACCTCCTCCTTAACAAAAGAAGAATGATTACGCGCGATTTCGTCCATTAGATTTCGGCCAAAGACCGAGACCGTCAAGTCGATGTCATTGGTGAGCGTAAAGACGTTCGTTACATTCATGTTTAGCATGGTGTAACCGGCGGTCATCTCTTCGTTAAACGCGGTATCAGACTGAGCCTCGACCTCTTTTAGGGTCATTGTGGCGCTTAATCTGTCGCGGGAGAAAGCTGCAGTATAGATACTTCTGTCTGGGCTAATCCGTGGTACGTTCGTATTGTTAGCGAAATCGGCGCTGACAGAGTCCAAACCATAGGAAAGGGTGAGATCGCCACCTGCAATGGGGAAAACGCTGCCAATTTCGAACTCATAACCCGTAAACTCGGCGTCCTGCTGCAGATAATTTGCGCTTATGAGGCCCTCTCGCATCTCGTCAGGGTCGTCGAGCAAATATATATAGTTGTCAATATCGTTCGTATAAACCGAGAAGGACCCAAAGAACGTTTCACTTGAGTAATTTAGCGATAAATCTGCACTTTTTGATTCTTCGGTCTGAAGATTAGGGTTCCCCTCTTCGTATCGGCCGACGGCCAAATGAGGGCCATTCATAAACAGCTCAACCGCAGCGGGCGCTCTCTCTACAGATGCTAGATTAAGGGTGGCAGAGAATTGGTCGCTCATCGCGCGAGAAATTTGCAGGCCGTAACTTGTTACCGACTCCTCGGTGTCAAAATACTGAAGCTCCGCTTCTTCATCGCCATGTTCTTCGTCATGGTCATCTCCATGCTCCTCGTCATGGTCATCGCCATGTTCTTCATCATGGTGGTCCTCGCTGACCGAGCCCTTTCGATCGACCCAATCGTTTCGTATACCAAAGTCGAACACAAAACCGCCGAATTCCCGACTTGCGTAGTAGCCCAGCGTTACTTCATCTGTACTTGCAGGATTCATGAAGGCTTCTGCACCCGTGATAGCTACGTCTTCGGATACAAACTCCAAAGCAATCTTTTGGGTAAACGTATCAGTGGAGATATCAAAGATTGCCCCGTATTCCTGAGCCTCATTAGTGAAAATGGTGGGGGCGCCATGCCCATGTTCGTCTTCATGCTCTTCATCGCCATGTTCATCGCCATGGGCTTCTTCCTCTTCAACATGCGCCTCGGAGAGCATGTAGTCGGTATCACGAAAGTGATAATCGATACCCTTTATAAGGCCAAGCTGAAGGTTTAGAGAACCACTGAGATTGATGATGTCTGATTCAGTCGTCGCAATAATACGTTCGTCCTCGTGCTCATCACCATGCTCATCGTCATGCTCATCACCGTGCTCATCCTCATGCTCGTCACCGTGGTCGTCATGGCCACCGTGGGCGCCCTCACCTTCGAG
>CAJWZG010000065.1 GCA_913049565.1 uncultured Gammaproteobacteria bacterium | reverse complement strand
AAGCCTCAGCTCGACATCCATTGCGGACTGAGTGAACTGGACGCGTCAGCGGCGCAACAACTGATCCAGGACAAGCTCTGATGCGCAACCTTGTGAGTGGGAGAGCGTCCTATTTCGTAAATCACGGGGAAGTGGAGAACCTGGAAACACCTCGATCCAAGCGCCAACCGCACTGCCAACTGCCCAGCCTGATCGAGCACCGTAAGGTTCGAAAAATCCGTGGCGATGAAGTGATGTTCCCAATGGACAGTGATATCAAGACGCTAAACCTGGGCGATCACCCCGAAGCCAGTCGATTGACTTGGATCGAAGGTGCTCAACCTGTACCCATCGGTGTTGCCGCCACTGGCCCCAAGGTTATTGAGATCGCAGCTACGAAGGCCGACCGAATCGACCTGCAGCTTGGCGCCAACGCCGAGCGACTAAAGTGGGGGTTACAGATCGCACGTGATGCGCGCGCGCGCGTAGGGCTGGGTCCGGTCACGGCCTCCGCCTATATCAATATGGTTGTCGCAGACGACGCTGAACAGGCCTGGCAAATGGCTGTGGGGGCTATCACCAGCCAATCAAGATTTTCGGCAATGCACGGCAAGGTCATTGGTCCCACCTCAGAGAGTACCGCACAGACGTTGTCAAACATCCATACTAGCTATGACATGAAGCAGCATGGCCTACACGATCCGGGTCTTATTACCAGCGAGTTTGCGCACCAATTTGGAATCTATGGCCCGCCGGGCTACTGCATCGACCGACTGAGTGAGTTGACTGAACTGGGTATTGATCGATTCATTCTGGCTGGCGCACCCGACCTTGACCACCCGGAACCGCATGTCGTCGAGTTGGCGCAGCGGTTTGTTGATGACGTTTTGCCGGAATTCAAATAGAAAAAAAGGAGAGTCTATGATCGTCTTAAATAAGCTACATCACTCGGATCAACAATGGGCAGCTCTGGCCAAGCAGCCAGATGACGGTCCCGTATTTATGGTCAATTTGTTTCAATTTCGCGAGCACGCCGAATATGCGGACGGCCGCGAAACCGAGTTAAGCGGTATCGAGGCCTATCAACTCTATGGCGCGGCGACCGCTGAGCACATTGCCGCTATCGGTGGACGAATAATTCACTCCAGTAGTCTTGCAGGCATGGTCGTTGGAGAGGTGGAAAATCTTTGGGACGCTGTGGCGATCGTAGAATATCCATCGATTAGCGCTTTTATGACCATGGTCGATTCAGATGATTGGGCCCAACACGCACATCATCGCGAGGCCCGGCTGGAGGGTCAGCTAAACATATTCAGCCGCACGCCACCTGCCTAACAGCCGCGCTGTTGCAGGACAGTGTTCGCAATACCTGTGCAGCGATGCCAACACTGCAGAGGTGTTCCTGCTTCGGTTTAACGTGACACTCAGAAGCTCAACCTCGCTTGGTTGGCACTATTGGGATTGCGCAGACGTAGATGTTGCAACTGAACATTTTGCGACGCATGGTCGGCGCTCAGCAGAGATAGCTTCCTCATTAGGCATTTGCAGGGATTGGGGTTCTAACGCAGGTCTGCCAGCGGCAAATACGTCTAACCTAGATTGAGAAGGCAGATATGGTCCCCAGCGAAACCGAGGGAGACACGCTGTTCAAACATTTTGGACGCGCATTTTTTAAGCAAGACCTCGATGCCATGTATGCGGTGGTCACGGCAGACTTCACGTATTCAATTGTAGTAAACGATGTGTCTCGACTGATGTGGACTAGAGATCAGGTTGCAGCCTTCTTCATTGAGCGCAACGACGCGCAGCAAAATGTCAGATTCGAGGACGTAGTCCTCCACCACGCTGACGAAGCTACGTTTATGACCTATCGGGCCACTGGAACCGATTTAGTTACTAACGAATCATTTGAGCAAGTAGGTGTCGAAAGGTATTCGTTCAAAGACGGTCGTATCGCCGAAAAAGATGTGTACTTCCGACCTGTAAAGCGAATCGTCAAAAAAACAACTGAACGCCTCGACCGAGGTTGCGCGGAAAGCGCCGTGGCTTGTTCAAAATAAGCTGCGGCTTGCTGAAAAAACTGTGGCTCCACTCAGGAAATTAGTTCGTCGCGATAGTGCCTGGAGGAAAACCAAAAATGCACTACCCCCCAGCCCATAACGCTAATACCTGCTGCCATGGCATAACGCAGGCTGTCGCTACCGAAAGTCGGCGCCAAATAATCGCTGAGCATGCCCACCAGCAAAGGTCCAGCCCCCGCCCCTACTAGGTTTACTGCGAGCATCAGCATCGCAACCCCCATGCCGCGAATCACGGGCGGTAGCACACTTTGCAGGCTGGAAAGCACAAATCCCCCGGTGAGATTAAAGATCAGCACCGCTAAGAACAGCGCCACTGTAGCGGCCTGTACGCTGGGAACCAAAAACATAAACAGGTAAATGGGCACTAAACAAGCAAACCCGATGGTGGGCAGCCACAACTCCCAGCGCCTGTCGCGTCTGCTCAGAGTGGGTCCAATGGCTACCCCTAGAGCGGCGCCTACCAGTGCACCGATACCCCCAGCGGTGCCGAGCAGCACCCCTACTCCAGCCACATCCAAGCCATGGCTGCGCATAAAAAAAGCCCCTAACCAAGCACTGGCGCCGGAGCCGCAAAAAGACACGATGGCGAAACCAATCAACAAATGCACTACCGTGCGGCGCGCTAACACTGCGGCAATAGCCAACCACCAGTTTTCGGGGGGTGCTGCTACGGTGTCTGCGGTGGTAAAGCGTCCGCGTTGTGGCTCACGCATGGTAAAGCCGATCAGCAAAGCCAACAGCACGCCAGGTATGCCCATTGCAATAAAGGCACCGCGCCAAGAATAAGCTTCGGCAACCAAACCCACGGCAATCAGGCCTAGCCAGCTGCCGGCAGCAATGCTCACCTGCATCCAACTCATGCCGCGCGTGCGCTGTTCTGGAGCGTATAGGTCGCCGATCAGCGAGTTTGATGCTGGGAAGCCGCCTGCTTCGCCAATACCCACAAACACCCGAGTGAGAACCAACTGCAGGAAATTTGCCGCGGTCCCGGCCAGGGCAGTGGCAACACTCCAAATGGCCAAGCATATGGCCAATAGACGTGTGCGATTTCCTGTGTCCGTTAAGCGCGCCAGCGGAATGCCAAAGAGTGCATAGGTCAACGAAAAGGCAATTCCTGTCAGCAAGCCGATTTGTGCATCCGACAGGGCCAAATCTGCCTTAATCGGTTCCACTAAAATGGACAGGCCCGCACGATCGAGGTAGCTGAAAAAACTGGCGCCACAAATCAGCGCAGTGGAATAACCAATTCGAACGGGGCTAAGCGCCGGGCTTTCCGAGGGCTTAGTTTCACTCATGCACTTATATCTTCGCTAATTGGCACGGATAGGCTGTGAGGCCCTAACCCATGCGCATACCGCCGGAGATCGTAATGGTTTGGCCCGTCATGCCGTCGGATTCTGGGCTGGCCAAATAGGTCGCTATTGGTGCGATTTCATTCACCTGCAGCATGCGCCCCATGGGGATTTGAGATTCTATGGCGGTTCGAAACTCATCCTTCGCCATACCCGTAGCAGCCATTTGTTGTTGGGCGTTACGGATGATGTCTGTTTCAACAATACCCGGGCAAATTGCGTTGACGTTGATATGGTTCTTGGCGTTTTCTAGCGCCACACACTTGGTTAAACCAACCACGGCGTGCTTGGAGGCATTGTAAGCCGCTTGATTCATGCTCTCCCATTTGCCTGCAGTGGACGAGATGTTAATTACCTTGCCGCGACCGAGCTGCTGCATATGCGCAATGGCCAGCTGAGTTAGCTGGAATACCGAGTACACGTTGACTCGCATCAGGCGATCAAATTCCTCCATGGCGTAGTCGGTGAAGGGTCTACCGATATGAATGCCTGCGTTATTTACCAACACATCAAGCTGGGGATGTTGCGCGACCGCGAAGGCGAACAAGTTGCTGATTGCCGACTCACTAGCAACGTCGGCGACGCAGTAGGATACCGCGACGCCATGCACCTCCAGTTCGTTTTTAGCCTCAATCAGCGCTGCTTCATTGGTCGCACTGATAACAAGATCTGCCCCCTCACGGGCGTAGGCCTCGGCGATAGCGTAGCCAATGCCCCTGCTCGCGCCAGTAATTAATGCCGTCCGGCCCTGCAGTCGCTGACTGCCCCTTCCTTGCTCTGCACTCATTGCTGACTTTTCCTAAACCCATACTTCTAAATTGTTCGCCCGGCCAATGTCTCGAGTCAGTTTCAGCTCAAGCAACTCGCTCATATCGCAGGCGGCGAGCATCTGGGTTACCTCGCTCTGATCGGCTTCAGACATAGCCGCGAAGGCATCTTGCATTCGTTTCAGTAAGTAAAAGCGGAACGGCTGCGCCTCGGTGCTGATTACGCTGTCGCCGACACGGAATTGACATGGCCCCACACCCCGCGCAACTTCAGTGCCAACTGGCATGTCAGGATTGGCGGCCAGCCATTGGTTAATCACCGCACAGGCGGCCCGACTCTCCGGCACAAGATCTGTAGCGAAGTGCTTTAGCGCATCAATCAGCGTTGCAGGAACTTCATCATGCGGCAGATAGTTGGCATTTTTGTTGGCAAATTCGCCGACATCTGGTTCCGGACGATTCATGCGTTCAGTCCAACGAAATAGCCTCACCGCATGTTTTTGCATCAACGCCAGCGGTGCTGGATCTCGGCCTAGATGACCATATAAAGGCGCCATCATGCCAAAGTCACCGCGGCAAGGTTTGCCGCCCAGAAAGTACGGGTACTGGGCAAAATGCGCATTCAACTTGCGCAGGGTTGTTAGGTGATAGGACTCTATGAACTGATGGTTTTCTGGGCTAACCCCCCAAGCCGGGTTGACTTCTCTTTTGATGAAGGCCATGCGTTCCTTAGCAGCTTGTTCAACATCCTCACCGCTGTAAATCGTCTGGAAGTGGAACTGCATGAACTCGTCGTTGTCATTATCAAAGTTCCAGCGGTAGTGCATGCACGGACGAAGCATTCCCTCTGCACCCATGACATCGAGAATCTGGCTAACAATCGTTTGCTTAGGGGTTCGGGGCGAAAAACCTTCCTCGTTAAGTGCTTCGAAATGATCGATGATCGCTACGCCGTCGCGGATCACATCACCGTTGGCAAACTCAATAGTTGGAATACCGCGTCGATTACCTGCCTTGGGCAACACAGTGTCGTAAAAATGCTCTGAGGCATGGGGCTCTTCGCGATAGTCGATACCCGCTTTTATCAGGTAGCTGCGCGCTCTACCGGTGAACAGGGAGAAAGGCGCACCATATAAAACGATGGGGTCCATGCAGATTCCTTGGTTATACAACAATGGGATCCGGCTAATTGCCGGACAATCCAGGGATTTCACAAAAAAAGTCGGTATCGACTTTAACGCTGACGGCGGCATTAGCATTAGCGGCACCGCCCCAATTCGGCATGACCATGGAATACAGGCCACTGCCGCCGGCTACCATTACTAAAATATTTTCAGGGGCTTTAAACGCTGGGTAGGTGCCTTCTGGGTCGTCTTTAAAAGCCGAACCAAATTCGCCGCCATAGCGTATGTGCTCAGTCTTTGCGAAATGGGTCAGTTCCCATAACCGCTGCTGGACCGATTCGCGGCTGAAGTTGGAGCGTGCCAAAACGCTAGCATGCTTCGGCCCCAAGCAAACTAGTGCGCTGCCCTGTGCAAAGATGTGATTATTGGTCGCTAAGTTCGCTAACCCCACAGAGAGGATATACAGCAACTTATCCGCATCCTCGGGGTCATCGGCGTTGTCGCTGTACAATACCGAATGAGGCGCCTCACAGCCTAACAAGGTAACGACGCTATCGGACGCCTCAAAACCCAAACTCGTGTGCAGCGGCGGGAATGGCGAGTCCTCTTCTGCTTCGGCCAAGCAATAACTGAATTTGCCAGGGTGCCCAAGTAAGGCCATATCCGAAACACCCGGACGTCCGCCACCGATGTTGATCAGGCACAGCCGCAATGCACGACCAATACAGGCATTTGCACGATGCCCCGGACCCAAGGCTCCATATCCAGACGCTACGGGGCCACAGTCTTGACGCGCCGGGCCATTCACAATGATCAGCGGCGCGGTGCAATGGGTTGTCGCCTGCAGTTCCGCAAGGTCAAATTTGGGATCCGCGGCTGCCTTCACGGCGGCAATCAGAAGCGGCATGTAGTCGGGTTTGCAGCCTGCCATAACTGCGGCTGCGGCAACCTTTTCTACTGTGGCCAGCCCCATGGCCGGACCTAATTCACCCAGCACCATATCGGCGTCTTGTCCGCAGGAAAGGACAAATTCATTCACGCGCTTTTCTGTCGGGATAATTACCGGCAGACCGTCTGTGCATTGCATTTCATGCAGCAGCTCTAGTGCATCCTCCTCGCTTTGCGCTTCGAGGTATTTGGTCTGTGTGTTCATTGCGCCAACCGTTCTAGGATTGATTTCACCACTGTCGCTGCAACCTTCTGCCGATAGGCCTCACCCATACCAGCGATCGGATGCGGCAGCTTAACTCTGGGCAAATCGGGCATGCCTAGGGAGTGCGCCACAAAATTACCCTGCTCCCAAAACTCTTCTGTCACTAGGGAGACCACTGGCATGCCTTGCCTTGCCAACTTCACGCCGTCACGCACGGTGCCGGTAGTGCAGCTGCCTCAGTGGCCGTAGGCGGCAATGGTGACCTGACAGCGGTCTAGAATTTCTGTCGCCATGTCATCGCTCACCTCAACACCCGCGTTGCCCTTGTTCCAAACCACGGTTTGAATGCTAGGAATACGCTGTCGAATCGCTGCTCCTACTGCTCGGATAAAATTTTCCGAATCAGGAAAACCGTTCGCCAGCAACCCAACGGTTACATCACTGGATGTTTCAGAAGTAAGATCTTTTGACAGCGTATAGGGCTCAATGGCCGTCGCGGTGTCACCTCTTGGATCAATAAACTTGAACATAAAAATTCCCTAGTATTTCGCCGGATAATCAAGCCAACGAGTTATTTTGTGGGCGGTTAGCTCTAGCGATCAACCTCGCCGAGCCGCCATGCGCCTGGCAAACCCAGCGATAGAACTGAGAGTTTCGTCAAACAGCTCCGGAACCAAGTCTGGCATGGCCAAATCAACCACATGTATGGCTCCGGTGATGGTTCGGGAGAACGCAGCCACTCCGGCGGCCTGTAGTTTCTTGGCGTAGATCACACCATCGTCGCGAATCAAATCAAGCTCGTAATTCGTGATGATATGAGGTGGCAGCCCGCGCAACACTTCTGGCGTAGCCTGATAGGGCCATGCCTGCGGGTTATCCTGATGTTTGTGCTCTGGGTCGTATACTCGGCTCATGGCTCGAGTCATGCCCAGTGTGCCTTGATAGCCCTCGTTCTCCTGCCAAGACAACAACTCTGGTGGGATACTGCCGTAGTAGCCAAAGATCTGGGGCGCAATGGCAAAGACGCCGTCGATGGCCTCTATCCAGCCTTCCATGTTGGCCTTAATCGCAGTGGCAGCAACCAAATTACCACCCCCCGACTCACCGGTAATAATTAGTGACGACACCTGCCATGGAGTGCGCTGCGCATGCACCCAGCGCACCGCGCTAGCACAGTCGTTTAGTCCTGCAGGAAACGGATGATTGCCCAATGCCCCACCGCCGTTTCTAAACTGTATGCCAATCACCAGTAGCCCTTGGCTCGCCATACTTTTGCGCCAACGCTGACTACTTGGTGCTTGGGCTTCGGTAAAGGCCATACCGCCACCATGCATGTGGACAACACAGGGGCGAGGCCCCAGCGCCTGAACTGGCTGGTCGATATAAAGATCTATGGCATTGCCATCTTCACCCTCAATGGTCTCTATTGTGGAGATCACGTCTGGGAAGTCCGGCATTGCCGCCAGTTCCGCTGCATGTTGCGAGGCCAGCATAGCTTCCATTCCTGCGACCCAATCGAGACACTCCTCGTAGGAGGAGTCCTCGGTCACCGGCGGCACCGTTGCCGCCACAGCGTCCGCTGGCATATTTGCCAGCAGTTGTGCCACACGTGGATCTAAGCGCGGATCCTCAGTCATGGTTAGGTTGGGATTACCCAACCGCCCGGGCAACGTCGCACTGTCGCGCTCAGACATGCTTACCCCTGCTGTATGTACTGCACCCGTGGTCGCAAACTGCGCAATTGCAGGTCAACGCAGCAGGGGCAGTAAAACCCCCGCTCCCTTGCTGCAGCCCCGACCGCTGTAGATTGTCGCGCTGGGGATTGGGAAAGTTATGGTGCTTCGCCAGAGCCATTGGTCTAACGGTTACCGAAGAACCGTGTTAACTCTAAGCCCACCTGACGAGGCATATTCCATGTTCCCTGACGCCCGTAGGTAGTTTGAAGTCCGTACATTCCAGTTATATGGTCCTCATCCGTCAGATTTGTGACGAAAAAACGCGCCGACGTTTCTTTGTCAGAGCTTTTCCAGTTAGCATTAAAGTTGACGATTGTGTACGCCTCCTGAGAATCATCCGCAATTCCAAACTCTCTGAAGTAAATTCTGGATCTATACGAGCCATCTAGGCTCAGCGCCATCGCCCCACCAGAGGACAATTCAGTACTATAGGTAATGCCCAGGGTTAAACTAGTCTCTGGCGCGTTGTTCAGAGAATTGCCCTTATTCTGGAAAAGCGTCCCAGGGCGAAGCAAATCTTCATTTAAAAAATCGCCATATTCGCTATCCAGCAGAGTTATTCCTGAGTTGATCAACCAATTCTCGTTTACGGCAGACGTCATTTCGACCTCTAAACCTTTCACCTCTGCATCACCAGCATTGGTAATTATGCCGGCGAAATTACGAACTTGGAGAAGCTGAAAGTCTGAATAATCATAGTAAAATGCCGCTGCTCTTATCGTTGTTGAACCATCCGCAAAACTTGCTTTGTAGCCAACTTCAGTTGCCTCTACAGTTTCAGGATTCCAAGGCGCATTACAATCTCCATTATTAGCACCGCCAGATTTAAAGCCTTCAGAAAACGACATATAAACCATAGAAGTATCGGTAGCATCGTACTCTGCAGATGCCCTCATGGTATTTGACGAATCTTCCCATGACTGAACAAAGGCTCGAGGCCAATCAGGCTCACAGGATTTTGTAAGGGCTACCAAGCCAGCACCAAAATCAGCGGAAAAGGTTCCTATCGTACCATGGGTTTTTTCTTCTCTAGTGTGGCGCAAACCAAGACCTAAACGCAGGTCTTCAGACATTGAATAAGTCATATCTGCAAAAACTGCTCTCGCCTTGTTATCGTAAAGCGGTCTTAAGTTTGTAATGACAGGTGCAATTCCGAACGCTGGCAGGGCTTCTGAGAAAGACACTTTAAAATCATCGGTACGTTCATCGTCCATATAAAAGCCCCCAACAATCCAGTCCAACTTATCAAATTGTCCAGAGATGGTTATTTCTTGAGAGAAAGACTCATTTGCCCCAAGCGTGCTGCGCTGAAGAATGCCGCTACTAGTGGAGTCTGCCGGTAAATCCTCAGAATTACTCCAGTCTTGAAAGGCAGTGATTGACTTTATAGAAAAAGTTTCTAGGTCCCAGTTCATCGTCAAGCTATACATATCCAGCTCTCTGTCGGTATTGATAGGCCCTTTCATATAAACCTCGTGAGGGTTGACCGAGTATAAGATCGGCTCGCCTGCGGGATCATTCACAACACTCACTGACGGTAGCCCTGTGGCTGTGCCATAGGCAATATGCTCTTTTATCATCGCCCAATGTGTCCAGCGACCGCTTTGTTCGCTGTGGCCGATCATTAGCTCTGCATCCATGCTGTCTGTCACTTGGGCAGTCATAATTAATCTTACATTGGTTTTTTCGCCCATCATCAGATCGTTATCACCGGCAACTAGGTTATTAACCCAACCTTCTCCCGCGTCGAGATGGTTAGCCGCCAGCCGAATACCCAAACGGTCTGAAACCGAACCACTGGCCACGAATTCAACCGATTTCTGATCGAATTCCGCGTAGCCCACTTTTATTTTTCCGTAGAAATCTTCAGTAGGCGAAGCGGCTATAAAATTGACGGCTCCTCCCGTAGCATTTCGCCCAAGTAAAGTGCCCTGGGGCCCTCGAAGCACCTCAATACGTTCGAGGTCTAATTGAGAAATCTGCGAACTAGTGTCACTAGGCTGCACCACGCCATTTAAGCTCGTAATTACTCCAGGCTGCTCCAAAAAGCCGCCTATACCTCTAATGGCTATATTTCGATTTGCATAAGCCTCTCCAAAATGGAGGCTTGGGACAGCATGCTGAATCTGCGTCATATCGCTCAAACCTTTCGATTCAAGAAAATCAGCGCTGAGCGCGGATATAGCGGCGGGCGTCTGCATCACGGTCTCTGCTCTGCGCAGTCCCGTAACAATTACTTCTTCTATTTGTCTTTCTATGGTATCTCCGGCATCGCCCTCTTCTGCGTGCGCAGAAAACATAGACGAGGTGGCCAAGAGAACACCCGTACCAATCATCAGATTCTTGATTTTCATCCCAGATCCTTTGTTTGTCTCTCCATCTTCGCAGCCTTCTGTAGCAAAAGGCACACGACCCAGGACACGCGGCCATACACAAATGCCGTTGGCAACTGTGCATACTTGCCCGCATGACCAGCGTTAAATGTATGTTTACAGATATAAATAGTCAACTATATTTATTTCCAATATCGCCGGATCCATCAATGGTGCATACTGGGATCTGGCGGCCAGTCACGGCCAAAAACAACGCAGATTCGAGCCCAGATCGCCCATGAGCAAGCGCAAACCATCAAAGAACTCGGGCAACTCAGAGAAGTTGGATAACAAGGTTCTGTATCCGAGAAGAACCGAACGACGTCTGCAAATTCGCGCGAATTTGATCAGAACCGCAGCCATTTTGTTTTCGCGTAATGGGTACAGCTTTACTACCTTGGCGGAAATCGCCAAGGAAGCAGATGTGCATGTGCAGACTCTCTATCGCCACTTCAGCAGCAAGGAAGACTTAGCCCTAGCCGCCGCGACAACGGCCATGGCGGACTGCCGAGCTTACTTCGACCAAGCCAGCGCAGAAGGACTTCGCGGCTTTCAGATTTGGCGCAACTGGATAGAAAGGACGGTCACGCGTCTCTCAAGTCTTGGCTTTGATCAGCGCAAAAAGGATCAGCTGTTGGGGCCCTCTTCGCTGATGAACGACAACTACATTGTTATGATCTACACAGGCTATGAAAACTTACTGACAGAATATTTGGCCCGAGACTTTGGTCTGGACCCCAAGGAGTCGCGGATTCCCAGGATGGCTGCCTGTCTGTTATGCGCTGGCAACGAAGCCGCGATAAAACGCTGCGCTGGGCTGGATACACAGCTCGACTCTCTTGACGACTTAGACAGCCTCGTCACGGAAAGCCTAGGGGTTGTGGATAATTCACAGGCCTTGTTCCAGGAGTTTTTGCAATAACGACGTCGCCATACCACCAGCGGCACTCTTAACCTGAATTAGCGAGCGCCACTCTATGCGACCTTCTCTGGCGATGCTAAGTGTGGCACTTGGTGGGCAAGTCCAATGTCGGATTACGATCGAAGAAGCCCACAGGGATCAAATGAAAACCGGTGTATTCCACCGGCATTACGGGCCAGTCCTCGGGCCTCGGCACATGGGTCAGGGCGACGGTATGCCACATCACCAAATCGCACTCAGAGATGTCTCGATTATTTTTAGTGTACTCAGGCAGGCCACCGCCTACGTGCATTACCGTATGAGCACCGGCAGCACTGAATTCCCCTTCGGCATAGGGTGTTGCCCACAGCTGGTGCTTACCGAAGGCACCACGCTTGGCAACCATAGAGTCATCGCCAGCCAGCAAGGGTGGCGATGCAGCTGGCAGCAGTTTGTAGGCCACAGGTGTGCCGAGGCCGTTCTTTGACTGGTTGTTTACAACCTTCCAGTGGCGGCTGAGGTGGGGGTCAATGTTGCGCTTGGCCGGAGACTCATCGG
>CAJWZG010000064.1 GCA_913049565.1 uncultured Gammaproteobacteria bacterium | reverse complement strand
CTTTCGGCCATTGATGCGCCAGCCGGCGCCATCGCGGGTGGCTTTCGTTTTAATCATACTTGCGTCAGAGCCGGCATTTGGCTCAGATAACCCAAAGCACATCGACTTGCTTCCATCTAGCAACCCAGGCATCACTTTGGTCCTAGCTTCATCGGTGACTTGTTCAAGTAGTTTGCTGGGACCAAAAGCCCAGTGAGCCAGTGCGTAAAGCATAAGCCAATTTTGCGGCCCACAGCGGTGGAAAAGAGCTTGCCAGGCTGCGTAATAGGCTAGGTGCCCCATACCACCTCCGCCGAGTGCTTCGGGCACGCACATCTGGTAAAAACCGGCTTTTGCTGACGTTTGCCTAACCTCGCGGATCAAGTCTTGGAGAGGCGCTGAGAACCGACCATCCTCATCGTATAAGACTCGCGGATCTTCGAAAAATGCATGGTGCTTAGCATGGCGGGGGATGATTTCCTGTTCAGCGAACGCTAGGATTCCGTCTCGAACAGCAATCACATCCTCGGGCAGATCAACAGCAAGTGCGGTCACGTAAAACTTCTCCCTATGGATTGCGGATAAATCAGACGATCGTGGGTGGTTTTGTTTGGATGTCTTATTCACTCACTCAGACGGGACTTGTAAATAATTGAGTCCGGTCGCCTTTTTTGAAAATATACCAGAAATCATCTGCGCTGCGCTTTGCCAGCATTGCTTAAGTCGGTAAGGAGATTCTGGAAAGTGATGGAACGAACCGAAATGAGACCGCATCACGGTGTTCGAGTTTTGGATTTGTCGGATCGGCTATCTGGCGCTTTCGCGTCTAGATTATTTGCCGATTTTGGCGCTCAAGTACTCTTGGCGGAGCCTGTGCAAGGCCATGCGCTTCGGCATGAAGGGCCCCATCACAGCGGAATCAGTCCAGTACACGCTTACGCGAATTGGAATAAATCTAGTATCGCCTATGAACGACTTGATGACTTAGGCGGATTGATCGTTGAGGCAGATGTGATCGTTGTCTGTCAGCTGAAGTTGGCCGCTTTGCTGTCAGCTCAAATCAAGGCTAGCGCAGTGCTCTTGGTTTTAACTGCGCATGGTTCCTCGGGAGAGTTAGCGGCTTACCCAGGGAATAATCTTTCAACCTCCGCCCGGACGGGCTGGGCGTACATAAATCGTTTGCGGGACGAGCCTCCCTTGCAAATGCCTAGACATCAAAGCGGCTATATCGGCGGGATTGCCGGCTACACTGCCGCCGCCGCTGCACTCATTCGTCGTTATCAAACCGATAAGGCCGAGCGTGTAGATGTGAGCGAGGTCGAGGCGTTTGCGCATACGGTTCATCCTTGGGCAATTATGTCAATTTACGCCGATCAAGCGGACGCGCATGGACCTGCAGGTTGGCGTCCTCGAGGTGCACTAAGTCCTTTGTGGCCAGCGAAGGGCGGGGCAATGCATCTTGCCATCGGCGATTTTCATAACTGGACTGAAGCGATGTTGTTTCTTGGCCTGCCTGAAATTGCTAACGATCCGAGCTTGATTTCCGATTACGGACGTCACGGCCGTGATCTCGGCGGCGTTGTTCGGGCGCTTGGCGAGGTGCTTCCTTCACTTGATCGTTGGAAGGTTTTTCACGAGCTAGCGCGGCTCCGTTGCGTAGTGGGTTTGGTTCAGAATATGCGAGATTTAGCCGGAGACGCGCAGTTTGCGGCGCGGGAATTTTTAGTGCAAACCGAGGTAGCGAAGAACGTGGTCCAGGCTCCCGGCGCGATTGCCAAGGTAATGCCGGGTAATTGGCGCTTAATAGCTGGCGCCCCGAGCGAGATAGGGGGTAGTAAAGGCTTTGCCGAGTCAAAAGGTGGCGCCACACCAAAAGTCCCAAAAGCGGTCGCTTTCAAATCTAAAGGCCCCCTTGCCGGTTGCCGAGTGCTAAGTTTTGGACAAGCATGGTCGGGTACTTTTGCTACCGAGGCGCTCGCACTGCTTGGCGCGGATGTCGTGCAGATCGGCGGAATCCAGCGTCCGGACGTTTGGCGGCGCGTGCGTACTGAGGTGCCCGCAGGGGTCAGAGATCCCAGTAAGAAACAACATCCGTTGAATACTTCAGCTTTATACAACTCGGTCAACATGAACAAACGAGAGTTGACGCTCAACATGAAAGATCCGCGGGGGTTAGAGTTGTTTTGGCAACTCGTACCCGGTTTCGATATCGTGCTAGATAACTTTCGCGCCACTGTAATGCCCGGTTGGGGCGTCACATTGAAAAAACTAAATGCGCTTCGTCCTGGCGTGATTTGGGCTTCAATCTCAGGCTATGGAAGCGAGGGCCCATATAGTCATTTCCCTGCTAATGGTGCGACAACCGAGCCGATGTCGGGTTTTTCTTCGTTGCATGGCTATGCTGGCGATGAAGGTATGAACAGCGCAGGACTTTATCCCGATCCCGCCTCCGGCTATGTTTTGGCGGCTGCAATAGTTTCCGCGTTACATCACCGAGACCGAACTGGACTGCCTCAGCGGGTTGATCTCTCTATGATGGAGGCGGTTGCTGTATTGTGCGGCGATGCGCTGGTTGAGTTTGGGCTCTCGGGACAACAGCCCGGGCCGCAGGGAAATTACCATCCTAACCACGCGCCGCACAGTTATTATCGCTGCCGTAGCAATGAATGGATTGCGATCGCTGTCGAAACGCCTGAACAGTGGCTAGGTCTCGTGACGGTGGTCGGAGGAGACTTGAGGGCTAGTAAATGGCTTTCGCCTTCCGTTCGTAAATGTGCGGAAGCAGAATTAGATGCGCTGCTTAGCGCCTATTGTGCTAACGAAGGGGTACACGAGTTAGAGCGTCGCCTTTGTGACGCTGGTGTGATCGCCGCACGGGTAGTTCCCCTTCGTGAACTTTACGCGAACACCGATAATCCATTGCATCGCAACGGCTTTATTCAGCCCGTTGAGCATTCCGAGGCTGGGATATCGTATCTTCCAAGCAGTCCCTGGCATTTTTCCCTCTCATCCGACCTGCGCCTGCGTGCTGCACCTCGGGTAGGCGAGCATAGTCAAGAGATCCTAGCCAAAGAGTTAGGCATAACGTTCGATCAGTATCAGGAATTGGTTGCGGCGGGTATAACCGGCACACTCGACGAACATGAACTGAGCAAGACCAAAGCTCTAAATAACGTCTAGTACTAGGAATTGAATTTAAAGGTGCGCGGACGTCCATCTGGAGACGAGATAATATTTGGGGTGCTCTGTAAGCGAAAGACTGGGCGACGCGCACTATCATCGCGTGGTAATAAATTCGATCTGGCAGCCTACTAGCCGCGATATTACTCTTTTTGAAATTGGGGTGAGGCCTGTTTAGTGGCGTGCGCTCTAACGATTAACTTTCGCGTTTTTTGCCTGAGCAAGCGGCGAAAAAATGGCTTTTTTTACTATCTAAAAAATCATTCTCCCTTACCTTTAAGGGGATAGCCTCACGCCCCACGGTTTCGTATCAGCGTACCGCTACGCGTCCCTGTCAGCTCGTCATTTTCAAGGATGATTTGCCCATTCACCAGTGTACTGAGGTAGCCCACACCGCGTTGAATAAGTCTTGGTGCCCCGCCAGGAAAATCATAAACGCGTCGCGGCTGTCTTTCCTCCACTCGAGCTATGTCCAGCACATTTACGTCGGCTTTGTTGCCAACCGCCAACGTGCCTCGGTCAGGCATCTGTAGCACCCTGTTCTGCTTCGCGGTTAGCATGTGGACGGCCTGCTCAATGGAAAATACGCCAGTGTCTCGGTGCCAGTGCGACAGAAAAAAGCTTGTCCATCCGGCATCCATTACTAGACTAACGTGAGCGCCCGCATCGCCAACCCCTGGCACTATCCAATCGCAGTTGAGGTAGTCGGGCAAAACGCTTAGATCCTCGTTTACAAAACGGACGTGAAATAGTCCTAAGCCATCAGATTGCAGTTGCAGTCGAAGCCAAGTTTCAACGGGATGCTCGCCCTCTGCAGCGGCCAATTCCGCCAGGCACTGCTCATCAGGTTGCGTGTAAATAGGTCTGTCCGCTGTGCCAATCCAGAAAGTTTTTCTTCCCGGCAGAGCATAGCGCGATGACGCAAGCGTCTGGCCAATGTGGTCGGCCATTTGTACCTGTTTGCCTTCTTCGATCAAACGCTGCCGAAAGGCAGTGTCCTGAATCATCCCTAGTCTTGCGGGCACATCGGTGTTGCGCAATTGTCTCCAGGCCTCTCCTTTGAACCGTCTGCCAAATAAAATGTCGGTACTCAGGCCAGATAGAAAGCCGGCGGATCTTGGCTGCGTTGTTCCCGTAATCTCTAAGCCATCGGCACGCATTGCATCGATGGCTGGCTGATAGGCATTAATTCCATTCTCTCCGCCTAGCCATGGAGCACTAAAAAGCATATGCGTACCCGCGGCTTCGAGCTGCTGACGAATAATATCCATCTCTTTTTCTACCGGATGCATCTCGATAACGCTCTGTAGAATTCCTCCGGCCTTGCCAACCTCCTTAGCTATAGAAACGAGCTCCTCAACCGGCGCTAGAGTGCCGGGAATACAACGGCCATCGGGCAATCGGTGCGCTTTTAGACGATTAATTGAGAAACCTACGGCGCCTTCTTTCACCGATTGACCAGCTAATCTGGCGATTTGCTTCAATTCTTCTGGTGAGGCTTCTTCTTCAACCGCCCGTTCACCCATGACGTAGAATCGGGTCGCAGCATGGCCGGCAAGGGCAGCAACATTAAGAGCAGGGTTGAGTGTTTCGATTGCGTCTAGATACTCGCCAAAACTGTTCCAGTTCCATGGCAGTCCCTCGAGGATTGCCTGCTGTGGTATATCTTCTACTGACTCCATCATGCCTGCTAGCAAGCTTTTGTCAGCTGATCGAACTGGCGCGAAGGTCACGCCGCAGTTGCCCATCAAAACGCTGGTAATGCCATGCCAAGAGGCTGGCGTTAGTTGGGCGTCCCAACCTATCTGAGCGTCCATGTGAGTGTGAAGATCGATAAATCCCGGCGTTACTAATGCCCCATCGGCATTGATCTCGTGTTTAGTCTGGCCCGTGACGACACCGAGGTCAGTGATGGTGTCTCCGGTGATAGCGAGATCGCCGGTGTAAGACTGGTTTAGTGCGCCGTCGACGATTGTGCCGCCTCGGATGACGATGTCGTGTGCCATTTGTCCCTTCAAGTTTTTGACCGATCAGTGTGGATACGATACCGCCGATTGGAGTTGTACAAAAGATCCTGTGCGCATTTATAGTTGAGGCCCGAGAATTATTCGCCTCATGGGTTATCGCAAAAGTATAGATGGCATGGTGGTGATTCAACTTGTGTTACGCAAAGAGAAGTTAGGAGACATATGAAAGCGTCTGCATATGAAGAAACTGGTGCACCCGAGGTACTCAAATACATAGACCTACCAGACCCAGTTTGTGGTCCTAACGACGTTCGCATCGACGTTAATGCGATTTCGCTCGAGGGCGGCGACGTGCTCAATCGAGGTTTCGGTGAAAAACCTACCGGCCATTTTGTCGTGGGCTATGCAGCTGCTGGCATAGTAATTGAGGTTGGTAACGAGGTATCCACAATAAAGGTTGGGCAACGCGTCACGACCTTAGGTGGCGCAGGCTCCCATGCGGAACAGCGAGTCGTATCCTCATTAACTTGTTGGGTTTTACCCGACTCAGTAGATTTTGCGCAAGGTGCATGCATTCCAGTTACTTGCGGCACGGCCCATGAAGGTATTTTTGAATTTGGCGGTTTGCAGCCTGACGAGACATTGCTGGTGCAGGGCGGCGCCGGGGGAGTCGGTGTGGTTGCAATCCAGCTTGCTAAAGAAATTGGTGCCACGGTTTATGCTACGGCTTCTTCGGACGAACGACTGGCAAAGCTTATCGCAATGGGATTGGACGCTGGTATTAACTACGCGCAGAGTAACTCGGTTGAAGAGGTGATGCGCCTTACAGATAAACGGGGTGTGCACGTAGTCCTGGACCCGGTTGGGGGGCATGTTCTCGAACAAAGTATTGCCTCGGCAGGTCATCGCGGCCGTATTGTGAGCGTAGGCACAGCGAGTCGCGACTTCGACAAAGTGAACATGGCTGGATTAGCACCAGGTAATAAAACGCTTACAGGTGTATTTTTAGGCGCCGAAATTGCTACTTCAAGAGTCCAGGGAGTAGTCGGGGAGCTAGTCAGCAAAATGGCCGAGGGCGAGCTGAGCGTGCCGATTGATAGAACGTTTGGTCTCTCGGAGGCTGCAGAGGCTCACGCCTATGTGGAGTCACGTCAGGCTGTGGGTCGCGTTATCTTAGTTCCGTAGCATCGCAACTTCTGTTACGAGCAAAGCTTTGGAGAAATAAAGTGAGTTTGAAACAATTTTCCTTAGAAGGGAAAAAAGCTCTTGTGGTCGGCGGCCGACGTAATATGGGTAAGGGGTTTGCGCTTGGTTTAGCCGAAGCCGGCGCAGATGTTGTCGTAACGGATTTGGCCATTGACGATGGTGCACTGCAGTCAGTTTCCGATGAGATATCTGCTTTGGGTCGGCGCTCTAAAGCCATCCAGGCAGATATATCCAACAAGAATAGCGTCAATCATTTGGTTGAGGAGACTCTCGCCGAGCTTGGTAGTATCGATATTCTGATGAACGTCGCGGTGATGTATCACCGCAAGTCACTACCAGATTTGGATGAGGATGGTTGGGATAAGCTGACTAATGTAAATCTCAAAGGCTATTGGTTGATGCATCAAGCAGTGGCGCCGATTATGCAAGCTCAGCGCAGTGGCAGCATTATCAATCTATCTTCTCGAGGCGGGTTAAAAGCCCATGCAGATAAAGGCATGGGCAACTATGCGATTGTAAAGGCCGGGGTTGCCATGATGACTCGTCAATATTGTCGTTACCTTGGGCCAGATAATGTTCGGGTAAACGCGATCGCGCCCTCGTTAGTGGAGTGGGAGCAGCACCCCGCAGGAGATTACTATCGAGAGAACCCCGATAAAGCACCAAACTCTCCGCCCCCACCCAAACCTGAGCTGTCGGATATCGAGCGTTTTGAGGCTTGGTCTACAGGCCCAGAAAATTTGCCTCTGGGCAGGACGGCTACTTTTGAAGAGATGGCTAATGCGGCAGTATTTCTTGCCTCCGATGCGTCGAGCTACATAACCGGTACGGTTTTATGCGTGGATGGTGGTTACATGGCCTAGACCGCAGGACATTTCGAAAAACGAGGAAAAAGTTTATGGGCGAGGATTGGGAACTCAACCACGTAGGTTTGATGATTACTGACCGCAATGCAACGTTGCGGCATTTTCAATCCAGAGGTGTTGGATTAAGTGTCGGTCCTCAACCGCTGCTGCCCCATGAATCCGGTGAGGGGTCGTTAATGTACTACCGGAGCCTTTATGGCGACCCAGTCACCAATACCTATACCACTGGCGGCACGCACATGTTTACGGACGGCAATTGTCAAATCGGCGATTGCCAACTTGAGTGCTACCCCATGAAGCCCGGTGCGGGAATGTTTATCAGCGAGTATCTGGAGAAAAAAGGACCGGGCATAAATCATGTTTGTTTTAATACCAAAAGCGTAGAAGAAGAGACTGATCAATTTCTAAGTAAAGGCTGCGCATTAACTTTTAATGCCTTAGTCAACGGGCGTACGGTTGAAAATTACTTAGATACACGTGGTCACGGTGATTTGATGATTTCCCTGCGCCCGCCACCTAGTGACTGGGAGCGTGCCTGGCGTGCAAACAACCAGCGGCATCCGCTTGTCAACGATTGGCGTTTTGTTGGTTTCGCAATTGGCGTTTTTTCTCTTACTGAAACTGTTGCTTATTATGAGGATTTGGGTTTTTCCGTCTGCTCCAACTTATCTGCGGATAAAACCTGCGGTATTCTTCAGCAGGCTGTGACGGTTGGTCCGCTCCAGTTTGTTTTTTGCGAGGCTTCGCGAGATAAAAATGTGTTGGCAAGTTCTTTTGCCCAGCGCGGCGAGGGCGTGGCTGCGCTCGTATTTGAGGTAGAGGATCTGCAAGCTGAAAGTATTAAGCTGCAAGAAAAAGGAGCCTCATTGTTGACCGAAAGTGCTAATGGGCTGGCTTCTTATTTTGATACGCGAGGCCAAGTGAACATGATCTTGCAACTACGCCAGTCTGCCTGATGAAATATTTCAGTTATGTAGTTTTTGTTCCTCTGCAGATTATTTGTCTACCTCTGGCTATTGTGGGTCTTCTGCTTACCGCTTATCGGCAAATAATCGTCAGCAAGCGTCTTGGTGTCTCTCAAACGGCTATCGAAATTATCAATGGTAGATGGACAATGCACGTATTTGGCTTGCGCAAGGACGCTGCTACCGCTGCGCTGATGTCTGTGTTGCCAAATACGTCCAGGCTGGGGCTGTGGCTGGTGCTGTGGCCACTATGGTTGCAATCTCGTATTGCTGGCGAAAGCACTCTCTACCCGCGAATACCACGGCCAGAGGAGGAAACCATTGCTGATTTGGTAGCTGCGCGAACGATTCATTTCGACGGAATAATTGCTCGTGCGATTGAGGGTGTGGATCAATTCGTGTTGATGGGAGCCGGCTACGACACTCGCGCATATGGCGAATTGGCTGCTACGGGAGTCACCTTCTTCGAGGTAGATCAAGCAATCGTTCAAGTTCACAAGCGCGCTATGATTGATGCGGCCAAGATAGACAGAGGGCGTGTCAATTATGTAGCCGTCGATTTCAGCGTCGATGATCTCTTTGAAAAGTTGGCCGATGCGGGATTTGACGCCTCTCGGAGAACACTCTTTCTGTGGGAGGGCGTTTCACTTTACTTGGCTGCTGAGCAAGTCACTGCGACGCTGGCGATGTTGCAACAGCGCTCAGCGCCCGGAAGCACCATAGTTGCAGACATCTATGCGGATCGGTTGGTCCATACGTTAGGTAAAGCAAAAGCGAACCAGAAGGTGTTAGAGATGACGAACGAAACGCTGGAGTTTGGCCTGCCGTTTTCGAGTAATTGGCAGCAAGTGCTTTCTGATTTCTTGATCAGCCAAGGATTGCAGCAGGGCGAGGTGCACTTTTTAGGCGCTAATAGTAAGGCGGGCCCTTATGGGGTGGTTGTTGAAATGATCAGCTAAACAACATCAGCGGGCAATCGGTATACCATTCGGTGCAAGGGTGTGCCGTGGCCTTCGACCGTTTGGAATACAAACTATACCTATCATTCCTTTGTTTCTTTTATCCGATAACAATATTGTTACTGATCGTATCAATTCGTGTAGTGAGGTAGCGGTTGGCTAGTGGTGGTTCAGTAAAAGTCCCGTTTGCGGGACTGGCTACGCGATTCCGGTGGCGTCCCATACTACAGGAAGGGCCATCGAGTTGAATGCGTGGAGATCCAGTTAAGGCTCACGAGCACTGTTAAAGACTATGGCAATGCGTCGTTGAGAAGAGGCCCGGAGGCGTAACGAGGTCTGAGATCGGCCCTCGCGACAGATAATAAAATATAGCGGTAGGTAGCAAAAATGAAGACTAGTGTTTCGGAGGTTTTCGCCAAGGCACAAACACGATTTTTTCGGTTTATGGCCGATAAGTTCTTCGCCCAGCGGTATGGTCACCGCGCAGTGGTGTTAGAAACCATCGCCGGAGTGCCCGGCATGGTCGCTGGTATGTGGATCCATTTGAAAAGCCTCAGGCAAATGAGAACCGGGTACGGTCCGATGATTCGTGAATTATTAGCCGAGGCCGAAAACGAGAGGATGCATCTCATGTTTTTTATCGAAATTGCAAAACCTAACATCTTCGAGCGGTGGTTAATCTTGGCGGCCCAAGCAGTTTTCTGGAATTATTATTTCTTGCTGTACTTATGCTCTGCCAAGACGGCTCATCTAATGGTTCACTATTTCGAGCAAGAAGCGGTCAAAAGCTATACAAGCTATCTTGAAATGGTCGAAAACGGTGAGGTGGAAAATGTGCCGGCTCCACAACTTGCCATCGACTATTACGGTATGGCTGGGGACGCCAAACTCAGAGATCTAATAATTTACGTGAGGGCGGATGAGGAGCGTCACGCCGTTGCGAATGCGAGATTTTCAGGTGCCACGGATGAGGATGTCGTCCGCGCCTATGATAGCGGGCTTGCTGCTGCGCAAAGCGACTTCCCTGAGCCCGGCGTAACGGATCGGGAAGCCGCATAGGGTATCGCCATTGCCCTTGCTGCCGAGGATTATGGGCGAGCTAAGTCAGATGGGCAGTGCACTTGATTTCGATTTTGAACAAAGGGTCGACTAAAGCGGCGACCCCGACCAGCGTCTGAGTGACATCAGGGCGTCTGCCATAGGCTTCGACCCGAGTACCAAAGATGGCTTCGACCTGAGACATGACGTCTGGCATATCGGTCACGAATACTGTTTCTTCGACCACATTTTCTAAGCTTGCGCCAAACTCGGCCAGGATCTCTTTGATGTTGGCGTAAGCCAGCGCAGTTTGCTCGACCACGCTCTCAGGTGCCGTTCCGTCCCGCCGCGCACCGAGTTGGCCTGATAAATACAATACGCCACCCACTTGAACCGCCTGTGCGATCAACTCCGCGTACGGACCGCTTCGATATACTTTGCGTTCCACCGTTTTGACCTCCAATTATCTGCTCTGGTTAGGAAAAATTAAGACAACAATGTTGGGATACGAGAAGCGACCGAGTCAAGTGAACGAAATTGCGGACGTCGAACTCTGATGCACGCGGATAGTCCAGAAGGTTCGCTCGGCTTCGCAATTCACGCTTCTGGGCAGTCTGCTCGACCAGAAAGTTCAGAGTAACAGGTTATTTGTATGCAGCTTTGCGGGAAAGGCAGAACGCAGTTGCCCTAAACGTATCGTTCATCAAGGAAAATCTGCCGTTCAAACTTTCCGTCAATGAAATTCAGATGGGTTGGTCGAATCTATCCCGGTTCGTATGCATTGGGGAATGGACTCAAGATTATGTGCGAGCGCATAGCCTCGACGCAGTAACTACAGAGCTGCCCCGTATGATTTTCGCGACTCAAAGAGATCGCTTCGTGCTTTGGTGATGGAATTCATATTAGTAACAGAGCCAGAAGAAGAACAGTTTCGTAGTTAAGTTGGTGCTCATATTCGAATCGTGTATACACAATAATGCGGGGCACTCTATGGGCATCTCTCGCGATCGCAGGCAAGTCACCTTGAAGCAGGGAAGGAAAGATTTGAGTGTGTCAGCATCGGATAAAAAACACTAAATGTGCTAGTGCACGTAAAAAGGAGGCTGGGTGCCCGCCTGCTAGCTGGGGTCGCTTCACAGTCTTCGTCAGCCAATCGGACTTTCTGTAAGGAGAATCAAGTCAGTATTTACGGAGGTTTAAGCCTAGGCAACGAACCCTAGCGACAAATAACCGACGAAGACGGCGATGCTCAAGAGGCCAAGCAGATCTATTTTCAAGTTTCGGTAGCTCATGAATGAACGATAAAGAGCTCGAAGTGCTTGGGGAAAGATCGCTTTTCGCTATGCTTATGCGAAAACGCAGGTGTTCCTGACCTGCAGTCTTAAGAGTTTAATCAAGTCACCCATGTTAAAACGCCGCTAAGTACTGAAACGACGACGGCAATCCAGAGCACCAAGCCGTGGAGAACGGAGGTTATCTCGAGATTTTTGAGGGTGTCGCGGGTTATTTCCGTTCCCACAAAAAATAGCGCCATGACCAGCAGCAGGTCAGCGACTACGCTGACGATAGCTATAACTTCTGTTGAGAGCTCTATCCACGAGCCGGTGACAGATGCCGCTATGAAAAGGAAGACAAAAGTTGGGATGCGGATTTTCGATTGGTGACCGGTTGTGCCGACGTAAACGCTGGCGAGAATAACCAGAGGTATAAGCCAAAGGGTTCGACCTATCTTTACCGTGGTCGCAATTTCTGCTGCTTGATCACCGTAAATTTGGGCGGTAGCCACCACTGAACTTGTGTCGTGAATTGCGAGCGCTGCCCAAACACCAAATTGTTCCTGACTTAAACTCAGCCATTGGCCAATGGTGGGAAAGGTCAGTAGTGCGATCGCATTTAGAAGAAAGACGATGCAAAGGGCGGCCCCTG
>CAJWZG010000063.1 GCA_913049565.1 uncultured Gammaproteobacteria bacterium | reverse complement strand
CGGCAGGACTGCCAAGCGCCACCGTCCAGCTGTTGAATACTACTGATAGGGCGGCGGTTGGCGAGCTGCTAAAGATGCATGAATATGTCGACGTTATCGTGCCTCGAGGCGGCAAGGGATTAATCGAACGCATCAGCTCCGAATCTCGCATCCCTGTCATCAAACACTTAGATGGCATTTGTCATGTATATGTAGACGGCGACGCAGATTCTGAAATGGCCATAGCAATTGCGTTTAACTCTAAGGTTGAAAAGCTGGCGGTATGCAATGCTATGGAAACGCTGTTGGTTCACGCTGACATGATGGAATCGGTGTTACTTCCTTTGGCGACACGATTTGCTGATGCAGGCATTGAGCTTCGAGGGTGTGAGCGAGCGCAAGCAGTCGCCGCGATGCAACCTGCGTCGGAAGCGGATTGGGGTGAGGAATATCTCGGGCCGATCTTGGCTGTGCGAGTTGTTGATGACATGCAACAAGCGATCTCACACATTAACGAATTTGGCTCTCAGCACACCGATGTGATCGTTACTGAAAACTACACTAAGTCTCGGGCATTTATCACCCAGGTAGATTCCGCCTCGGTGATGGTCAATGCATCTACTCAATTTGCCGACGGCTTTGAGTACGGGCTTGGGGCTGAGGTAGGGATCTCCACTGATAAGATCCATGCGCGAGGGCCCGTCGGATTGGAAGGCCTGACATCGCAAAAGTACGTGGTTTATGGGCACGGAGAAATTCGCCATCGATAGCAGGGATTCGGTGTTTGTTGTCTTAGTGCGAATACGCCGCGGCGACCGGCAGCGCTTACAGCGCATTTATAATCTTGAGCAACACTGATGAAAATCGGTCTATACGGTGGCACATTTGACCCCGTGCACCTCGGCCATATTCATGCGGCACTTTCGGTGCGCGAACACTTGCAGCTGGATGAGGTTCGAATGATCTTGTCGGCAAGGCCCGGCCATCGACGTCAGCCTCAAACGGCGAATAATCATCGCTGGAAAATGCTTGAATTGGGCTGTGTTGAACATTCTGGGCTGGTCATCGACGATACAGAGTTGCAGCGTTCGGGTAAGTCTTATGCCATTGATACGGTTAAGAAGTTTCGGCAGCAATATGGCGACACGCAGCTATGCTGGATCCTGGGCATGGATTCCTACATGACGCTTCCTAGTTGGCAAGATTGGTGCAGTTTGATTCATTACTGCCATATTGTGGTTGTTCAACGGCCTGGGGAGGTAAGCGCCGAAACAGCTGTCGGGAGCGGGCCGCTCGCTGCCTTTGAACAACAGTTTCGCGCCGAAACGATTGGCGATCAGCCTGCCGGTCGCATGGTTTTTCTAGAGTTGCCTATGTTGTCTATTTCCGCATCGAGGGTTCGTAGTGCACTCGCGGAAGGCACGTCGATTGCAGATCTTGTGAGCCCGAGGGTGCATGCCTATCTAGAGCAGCACAGTCTTTATCCGACCCGGGAGGGACAATTTGAAAGCCGTTGAATTGCGAAACCACGTTGTAGCCGCATTAGAAGATCTGAAAGGGATAAATATCGTTACGTTAGATGTGGCGGCGCTGACGCCGATGACAGATTTTATGGTCATGGTGACAGGAACCTCGAATCGACACGTCAAGGCATTGGCTGATACGGCAAACGAAACAGCCAAAGGCTTGGGTCTGCAACCGTTAGGTATCGAGGGCCGAGAAAGTTATGACTGGGTGTTAGTAGATTTGGCTGATGTGATAGTGCATGTCATGAATGAAGAGGCGCGTAATTTTTACGAACTGGAACGACTCTGGTCGGACTTGGACGAACCAAATCAAAAAGTCCAAGACGCTGTTCAAGAAACAGCCAACCAAGATGCAGAGTGTTAGCGCGAAACGACTCGGGTTCATTTTGTGAAGTTACGAGTGCTCTCAATTGGTAGCAAGTGCCCACCATGGATCCGCGAAGGATTTGATGAGTACGCCAAACGCTTCCCAAGGGAAATGCCCCTTAGCCTCACCGAAATCGCCGCTCCGAAACATCATCAAGACAGCGCCAAGGTAGATGAGTTTGAGGCAAAGAAGATCGCAGAAAAAATCACAGACTCAGATTGGGTAATCGCACTAGATGAGGGGGGCCAACAAGTGAGTAGCAAAGACTTAGCGCATGAGTTGGGTCAATGGCGAAGCTTCGGCAAAGATGTTGTCCTGCTGATTGGCGGGGCCAATGGTCTCGCCCCGCAGATACTAAATCGAGCAAACCAGCGATTGTCTCTTTCTGCCTTAACTTTTCCTCACTGTCTGGTGAGAGTATTGGTCGCTGAAACTCTCTATAGAGCTTGGACGATCAACAATGGCCATCCTTACCACCGTCAATAATTTCCACAAAAACTCCATTATGTGAGCAAAATCAAAGGACTATTATTTGTCGTCCGACGTGAAGCGGGCATTCACATTTTGTTAAGAGTGACAGACTACTTTGGCGCTAGAACTTTCCATCAAAGACCAGAACCGAGAGGTAGAGTTGTTCGTATCACGTGCGATTGCGCTCTTTGTAATCGTCGTGTTGATGCTCGCACTGCTGATTTATCGGCTTTTGGAACTGCAGTTCTGGAATCACGATACGTATAAGAGTCGCTCAGAAGATAACCGCATACGAGTGCAAACATTAGCGCCCTCCCGAGGCATGATCTTTGATCGCGACGGCAGGTTGCTGGCTGATAATCAAAACACGTCCTCGCTCGCCCTTGTCATCGAACAAATTCCAGATTTGGAAGCCACGCGAACTTTTTTGACCTCTTTATTGGAGCTTACCGACACGCAGCGAGAGGAGATGCAAAGCCGCCTGTTGGCAGGTCGACGTCCCGATGGCTCAGTGTTGGTCATTGACTCTCTCACCGAAACCCAAGTCGCCCGTTTGGCAGTCAATCGTCATCGGATTCCCGGTGTCGAAGTAGTGAATCAACTCGTTCGTTTCTATCCTTACGGCGAAGTCGCGGCGCATGCGGTCGGTTCTGTGCGACGCTTAAGTGACGTCGACCTGCGCAGTGTCGATCCAGTGCAATACAGTGCCACAGGGTTTATTGGTAAACGCGGTGTAGAAGCGTTTTATGAAAATCGCCTCCACGGCGACGTTGGCTATCAAAAGGCTGAAACCGACGCGCTAGGTCGAATTAGACAGACGTTGAATGTGCAAAGCCCGGTAGCGGGCAGTGACTTGTATCTTCATCTAGATATAGACCTTCAGCGCGCCGGTGTTGACGCCTTAGCAGGGCGGCGGGGGGCTATTGTCGCTCTGGATCCACGCACTGGAGGTGTGTTGGCAATGGTCAGTCAACCTGCTTATGACCCGAATAGTTTTGTAACCGGCATGAGCGAGCAAAAATTCTCACAACTCAGCACCTCGAAGTATGTGCCGCTGTTTAACAGGGCGACGAACGGCCAATATGCTCCCGGCTCTACTTTCAAACCAATTGTAGGTATGGCTGGTGTTGCGACGGGAGCCATCACTTGGGACGAGGTGATAGAAGATCGTGGCGCGTTTCAATTACCCGGACAGGAGAGAGTCTACCGCGACTGGGCATGGACAAAAGACAACTCTGGTGGCCAGGGCATGGTGGATCTCAGGAGGGCTATTTACCGCTCTTCGAACGTTTATTTCTATGATTTAGCGAGTCGGATGCCAATCAGAGATTTCATCGATTTTGCCGCCGAATTTGGTCTTGGCCAGAATCTAGCAATGGATATTCCCTACGCCAGTAGCGGGCTGCTACCTGATCCCGTTTGGAAACAGGGCGCAAAAGGCCTGCCTTGGTTTCCGGGAGACTCGGTTAATTTGGGTATTGGTCAGGGTGACCTGCTGGCAACCCCGCTGCAAATGGCAGTTGTGGCCGCCACATTTGCCAATCGGGGGCGCACGGTTAAACCTCGAATGCTCATGAACACTGGGGATCAATCAGTATTAGAAACGGCGCAGTTGCCGGCACCGCAAGTGAGACTGGAGCAAGTCGGCGCCATAGATTGGGAGAAAATGGTCGACTCGATGACGGATGTAGTGCATCGCGGGAATCAAGGCTTTGGCGGTAATGGAACCGCTTGGGCGCATATTGGCCGAGATATTAGTTACCGCATGGCGGGCAAGTCAGGGACTGCTCAAGTCGTTGGTATTAGCCAAGGCGAGGAGTATGAGGAAGAGGAGCTATCCGAGTTCGACCGCAAGCATGCTTGGTTCATTGCGTTTGCTCCGGTTGAAAATCCGACTATAGCCTTAGCGGTTCTAGTGGAAAATGGCGGGGGCGGTAGCTCTGTTGCTGGCCCCGTTGCGAGATCGGTACTAGATGCTTATATGGCGAAGTTGCTTGCCAGCCGACAAAAGCTAGCTAGCCCTATGATTGTTGGTGTTAATCCTGAATGATTAACGCAGACTTTCAGCGCACTTTGTCGCCACACGACCAATCTGCGAGGCAAACGTCGCGCTGGTATTTTCGGCTGCATATCGACCCGACTTTGCTCGTGCTGCTGACAGTAGTTATCGTCTATGGCCTGATTGTCTTGCGCAGCGCAGTGGACGGAAACGACGCGTTGTTTACGGCTCAATTACAACGAGTGGGTTTAGCATATTTGGTATTGATAGTTGCCGCCCAGTTGCCGCCGCACTTTTACCTGCGCGTGGCGCCGCTGATCTATTTGGTTGGTCTTTCGCTCTTGGTATTGGTGTTAGTTGCGGGCGTCACAGTGAAAGGTTCTCAACGTTGGTTGGAAATTCCTGGCCTGTTCCGCTTTCAGCCGTCTGAGCTAATGAAACTCGCTGTGCCTATGGCAGTCGCTTGGTACTTGCAGAGCCGTAGCCTGCCGCCATCGCTAAAATATACTGCTACCTGTCTCGCGATCATCACATTGCCGGCATTATTGATTGGTAGGCAACCAGACCTCGGCACGAGTATTCTGGTTTTCGGAGCTGGGTTCTCTGTTCTGCTGCTGGCGGGATTGTCCTGGCGCTGGGTAGCCAGTGCTGGCGTGGTACTGGCAGCAGCAGCCCCACTAATTTGGCAGTTCATTCTTGAGGGTTATCAAAAACAGCGAATCATTACGCTGTTCGATCCCCAAAGTGATCCGCTAGGTGCTGGCTGGAACATTATACAGTCCACTACCGCGATCGGCTCTGGTGGCCTTGCGGGTAAGGGACTGTTTCAGGGTAGTCAAAGCTACCTCGATTTTTTGCCTGAGGCGCGAACCGATTTTATTGTGGCAGTGATGGGTGAGGAGTTGGGCTTCGTCGGTGTGGCATCCCTGCTATTTCTTTACCTCTTGATCATTGCGCGCGGACTTTGGCTTGCCACGCAAGCAGGGAGTACATTTGGGCGTCTATTGGCCGGCGCCTTCGTACTCACTTTTTTCGTTTATGTGTTTGTAAATGTGGCCATGGTCAGCGGCATTCTGCCCGTGGTTGGTGTGCCATTGCCCTTAGTCAGCTACGGAGGCACTTCGGCGATCACCCTGATGGCAGGGTTTGGCGTAATAATGTCGGTTCGTACCCATAAGGCTTGGTGACTCAATGCATAGATGCTTATCCGTTAATAGAGTTTTGCTTGGTTTTGAGGCGCGGCTGGTAGGACTTCTTGCATCACTTTTGCTGGGTTTAACGATCTCGCATGGCGTCTTGGCGGACGAATCGTATCTGCAAAATCCTAAGGTGCAGGAGTACATTGATGAGCTTGTCGAATCGCACCAGTTCTCCCGCCAAGCGTTGCAAGAAGTTTTCGCTCAGGCGAACCGACAGGAGCGCATCATAGAGCTGATGAGCAGACCTGCCGAGCGCCGCTTGCGGTGGCATGAGTACCGAAAAATTCTTGTAGACGAGCCGCGTATCAGTCAAGGCGTTATCTTTTGGCGTGAGAATCAGGTGGCGTTGGAGCGCGCCGTGGAGCGCTATGGCGTGCCGCAAGAGATCATTGTTGCAATTATTGGCGTTGAAACTCGCTATGGTCGCGTCACCGGGAACTTTGCGGTGGTAGATGCGCTGAGCACCTTGGCTTTTGACTACCCCCCGCGATCCAAATTTTTTCGCGGACAGCTCACGGAGCATCTACTGCTCTCCAGAGAAGAGGGCAAAAGTCCCTTGAGCATGAAAGGCTCCTATGCTGGCGCGATGGGTTTCGGCCAGTTCATACCTTCAAGCTATCGCAACTTCGCCGTGGACTTCGATGGTGACGGTGTGCGAGATATATGGAATAACAAAACAGATGCGATTGGTAGCGTGGCTAACTATTTCGCAGAGCACAATTGGAGTGGCGAAGACGACGTCGCGATTCGAGTTAACGTGCTAAAAGAAACTGAAGAGCTGACAGCGCTAGCCAACGGTAACTTGAAGCCACGGTTAACGGTTGAGCACTGGCGCGACTTAGGCGTTGCTATAGACAGCGACCAACCACCGCAGCGTAAAGCAACCTTGATGCGTATGCAGCAGCCGGATCGAGCCGATTATTGGCTTGGCTTTGAAGATTTTTACGTGATAACCCGCTACAACCATAGCCGGCTATATGCGATGGCGGTGCTGCAGCTTAGCCAAGCCATCCGCGAACGCAGAGAAGGCTAAACAGGTCCACCGTGTTCACCTCTATGTTTAGGACATATCTGGCTGGCCACAGCTCATGCTTAGTTGCCTGCGCCGTCTTTTTCTCTGGTTGCGCAGGTGTCGCGGTACAGCAAACGCCAACGGCAGGCCAAACTGATCGAGCGCCCCAATTGAGCAGCGCGGAACTAATTCAAATGAGCCAACTACCTGATCCACAGGTCGTGCCAGTATCGCCTAGCGCAACAGGCAACGGTCCACAGTATGAGGTTTGGGGGAAAACCTATCAGGTTATGCCAACGGCTCAGGGATATCGAGAAGAGGGTGTCGCATCTTGGTACGGAGTGAAATTCCATGGACGTCGAACATCCAGCGGCGAGCCCTACGATATGTTTCGGTTGACGGCGGCTCATCGTTCGCTGCCTATCCCCGTCTTTGCTAGGGTGACTAATTTGCAAAATGGCCTGAGCACAATTTTAAGAGTTAATGATCGCGGACCGTTCCACGAAGATCGCATCATCGATCTTTCCTACGCAGCTGCTGTTAAACTAGGTTTTCATCAATCGGGCACGGCACGCGTTCGTGTTGAAGTGGTTGCCGAATCAGACGTCGATGAAACTCAATCTTCAAAGAAACAGCCTTACTTTCTGCACGCTGGAAATTTCGAATCAGCGTCCCAAGCTGAAGATGCACTGCAGCAAATGACCTCTTTGGAAATATCGCCGGTGCAGATAATCGCCCGAGCGCAGGGTGGGTTTGCGCTGCGCATTGGACCCATCGCTTCCAAGAATAAACACAATCGGTTGCAAGCCTTACTCGTTGCGCTGGATATCGGATTGCCGATGCTAGTCCTTGGGCGCTAAGATGCGGATCTTTCCTTGGAACACAACTTGTATGCGCCCTGCTGCTTTTTTCCTTGCTGCAATTGTCTTTTTTTCAACCTCGGCGGTCGCCGCTCAATCTGTTCCTCAGCTACCGCCACCGAACCTCCAGGCGAGTTCTTATCTGCTGATAGATGCCGACACTAACAAGGTCTTAGCCGAGTACAACGCGCGCGAGTCTAGTGCTCCTGCGAGCCTGACCAAGATTATGACTGGCTATGTTGTCGAGGAGGAAATTCGTCGCGGTAGACTGGGAATGGATGAGGACGTTCAAATCAGTGTCAAAGCCTGGCGAACGGGCGGATCAAAGATGTTTATCCGCGAAGGTACTCAGGTAAGTGTTGAAGATCTTCTTAAGGGCGTAATCATCCAATCAGGTAACGATGCTAGCGTGGCTCTGGCAGAGCATATAGCCGGCAATGAAGATCAGTTTGCTGACTTGATGAACCAACAGGCTCAAGTGTTGGGTATGAAAGACACCCAGTTCAGAAATGCGACAGGCCTGCCGGATGAGCAGCATTACAGCACTGCCTGGGATCTTGCGCTGTTGACCCGTGCGCTGATTAAGAACCACCCAGAGCAGTATGAGCTGTATGCGCAAAAGAGTTATACCTATAACGAGATTGAACAATCCAATCGGAACCGACTGCTTTGGCGTGACCGCTCGGTTGATGGAGTAAAAACTGGCTTCACGAAAGCCGCGGGATATTGTCTAGTTGCCTCGGCAGAGCGCAACGGCATGCGGCTGATCAGTGTGGTCTTGGGCACAGATAGCGATGAGTCGCGCATGCGTGAAAGCCAGAAGTTGCTTTCTTATGGGTTCCGTAACTTTGAAACCAAAAATCTTTACGAGCCCGGTACAGCGCTGCAAAACCAACCCATTTATTACGGCACGGTTGAAACACTACCCGTGAGTGTATCGGAGAATGTGCTGATTACTTTCCCCAAGGGTTATTACAAAGATATTGAGGCTTCTCTCACGGTGCCCGCTTACTTCGAGGCGCCGATAGAGAAGGGCGAAGTTGTAGGCTCTATAGCGCTGAGCCTTGCAGGTGAGATGATCTACGAGGGAGACGTCGTGGCTCAGATGACCGTTGAAGAATCTGGAATACTCTCCAGATTAGGCGACTATATTTATCTGATGTTTGAATGACCGTTAGCGGATGAGCGACGAGCATCTCATCGAGTTTCCGTGTCGGTATCCGATCAAGATCATCGTGACCACTGGCAGTGGTCATGTAGCTGATGTAATCGAAATTGTTCGGCGGCACGCACCGATTGTGACCCCAGACGACATTAGCAGCCGCAATAGTCGAAGCGACAACTTCATCTCTCTTCGCGTGAACCTTTGGACCGAGGGAGAAGATCACCTCAAAGCGCTGTACAAAGAGCTTCTCGCCCATGAAGCTGTGCGCATCATTCTCTAATTTATGGTTCGCTTTGTCGAAGCCATTAGCGGAAGAGAGCATGCAGACGAAGACAGTACAAGCGCAGCAGGTGCGTGTTCAGGATCTAGGATTAACCGCTTATCAAACGATATTCGCTGCTATGCGGCGATATACTCGCAGACGAAACGGCGAATCAGCCGATCAAATTTGGTTAACTGAACACCATCCTGTTTTTACTCAGGGGCAGGCAGGCAAGGCAGAGCACTTGCTCGCGCCCGGCGATATTCCAGTCGTGCAATCAGACCGGGGTGGGCAGGTCACCTATCACGGGCCAGGCCAGATCACCGCGTACCTGCTTTTGGATTTGCGTCGTAGCAAGCTTGGGGTTCGCGACCTCGTATCGGCAATCGAGCAGGCTTTACAGCAAGTGCTGAAGCAAAGCGGCATCGTAACTGAGCTGAGAGAAAGCGCACCGGGTGTTTATGTTGGCTCACAAAAAATTGCCCAGCTAGGCCTACGTGTCAGCCGAGGTTGCAGCTATCACGGGCTCAGTCTAAACGTTGATATGGATTTAGAGCCCTTCGGCCGAATCAACCCCTGCGGTTTGCTCAACACTAATGCAACACACATGGCGGCGTACGCACAGGTAGATATGAAACTCGTCAAGCAGCAACTGCTCACCGCCCTATCTGAACGTCTTCGCTTAACTCTGGGAAGGACAGTCGATGGGGAAATTAGCTTGCCGAGGAACTAGCGCAAACTGGGCAGGATGCGAGTTTGCTCAGCGCGATTTGTTGCCATTGTCCAAATTTGCCGTCATAGAACAGCACCTTGCCGACCAAGGGCTCGCCAACGCCTGATAGAAGCTTGATCGCTTCCAAAGCCTGCATGCTGCCGATAACGCCAACCAAGGGCGAAATAACGCCAGACTCCGAACAATTTTCCTCAACCATGGTTTGCTCGCTGGGATACAAACATCGATAGCAAGGTGACTGGGGTCTGCGTGGGTCGAATACGGTGACTTGGCCTTCCCAGCGAATCGCCGCGCCGCTAACGAGGGGGGTCTTGAAAGTGCAGCTTAGGTCGTTCAGAAGAAACCGAGTTTCTGCGTTATCGGTAGCATCGATAATGATATCGACGTTGGCGACCTGACCGGCCAATGCTTGTTCGTCTAGGCGCATGCTAACGGCTATGACGGCACAAGCCGGGTTGATGTTTTGCATCGCTTGCGCTGCCGATACGGCTTTGTTCATACCGACATCAACAACCTGATGGGCAATTTGACGCTGTAAATTCGATATATCCACCAAGTCATCATCGATAATGGTGATATGCCCAATACCCGCGGCAGCTAGATACAAAGCGATGGGTGATCCAAGCCCGCCCGCGCCAACCAGCAGTACCTTCGCCTGCAGCAGCTTTTCTTGCCCGTCTACATCGAAATCTGGCAACAGAATGTGTCGACTGAACTGCAGCAGTTGATCGTCATTCATCAGGGCATTCTGCCGTACCCATGAACTTTTGCCCGAATGTAACTCGCTCGTTCTCGCCTAAGTCTCGGCAGCTACCCACGGCCTTATAGCCATTCTCCTGCAGCAGGTCTCTGACCTGTCTGCCTTGGTCGAAACCGTGTTCGAGTAGCAGCCAGCCGTCATCATGCAGATAGCTTGTGGCGGTTTCGCAAATATCCGTCAACGCCGCCATGCCGTTATTGTGCGCAACTAAAGCGCCTATCGGTTCAGCTGTCAGATGCACAAGGTGAGGGTCATTGGCGGCTATGTAGGGCGGATTAGCGGTAATCACATCGTATCGCTGCGAGATTGTTTCGAACCAGTCGCTGTGATGAAAAGTGATAGGCAATGACAAAGCCCGACTGTTGTTGCGAGCGACGGCAAGACTATCCTGGCTGATATCGCTGGCGTGAATTTCATCGTCTGGCAGCTCGTTGGCAAGCGCTAACGCAATGGCGCCACTGCCAGTACCGAGATCGAGCACATTAACGGGTTTTTTGCGGGGCAGCGATTTCATCTCAATAATACGCAGTAGAGCCTGCTCCACCAGAGTTTCCGTATCCGGGCGGGGTACGAGCACCCGATTATCGACCTGCAGTGAAAGCCCCCAAAACTCTTGCTCGCCGCACAGATAGGCAAGCGGTACATCATCGTGTAGTTGTCGGACCCAAGCACCTAGCTCATCAAGGTCTTTGCTACTTAACTGTCTTTCAGGTTCGCTGAGAATTTTGGCTCTAGAACACCGTAAAACACGACAGAGCGTGATTTCGAGCTCGAAGCGAGCCAGCGTCTGATTTTGCTTCAGCCAGTTTTTCACCGAAGTGTTTTGAGCTTCACTAGCCATCGGCTAAATGTTGCAGTTGATCGGCCTGATGCTCTTGCACCAATGGTTGAACAACGGCATCCAAAGCTCCCTCGATCACTTCGTCCAGCTTGTACAGGGTGAGATTAATGCGGTGGTCGGTGACTCGGCCCTGCGGGAAATTGTAGGTTCTGATGCGCTCAGATCGATCACCAGATCCGACCAACTGGCGGCGGTTGGCGGCTTGCTCGTCCTGCTGCTTAGTCTGCGCGGCATCCAGTAATCTCGCTTTGAGCAGCGATAGGGCTCTAGCACGGTTTTTGTGCTGAGACCGCTCGTCTTGGCACTCAACAACGGTGCCCGTGGGTAGGTGGGTCAAGCGAATGGCAGAGTCGGTTTTGTTGACATGCTGGCCGCCGGCACCGGACGCGCGAAACGTGTCCTCTCGAATGTCTTTTTTGTCGATCTCAATTTCATCGATTTCGTCGACCTCAGGCATGACGGCAACAGTGCAAGCTGAGGTATGCACCCGACCCTGAGATTCGGTTTCGGGTACCCGTTGCACACGATGCGCGCCGGATTCGAATTTCAGCTGGCTGTATACATCTTTGCCTTCAATCCGAGTAATAATTTCTTTGAACCCGCCGTGCTCTCCGGGACGTTCATTCATTATTTCGACACGCCAGCCCTTGGTCTCTGCGAACTTGGTATACATGCGGAACAAGTCGCCTGAAAAAATAGCGGCCTCGTCGCCACCCGTACCTGCACGGATCTCGAGGAATACGTTTGAGCGATCGTTAGGGTCCTTAGGTAGCAACAGTGTTTGCAGTTCGCCGGTAAGGGTTTCTAACTGTTGCCGACAGTCAGCAATGTCTTGCTCGGCCAGTTCTCGCATCTCCGGGTCTTCTTCTTCCAGCAACAGACCGTTGTCTGCAATATCCTGCTCGAGCTGTACCGCACGTTGATAACAGCCCACGACGGGTTCTATTTCCGCATACTCTTT
>CAJWZG010000062.1 GCA_913049565.1 uncultured Gammaproteobacteria bacterium | reverse complement strand
CTGCCGGCTGGTTCATAGTTGTCAGTCTTACAGTGTTGACCGGTTGCGCGAACATCATAGGTTCGGTCACTGGCGGGGGGGCATCAAACCTATCAGCGGCGATCTTAAACAGCGATGACCCCGCCATGGTTCGCGATGGCGCTCCCGCGTACCTCATCTTAATCGATTCGCTCATAGCGGGTTCGCCTGACAGCCCAATGCTGTTGGCGCAATCTGCAGAACTGCACTCAGCTTATGCAGGCGCTTTTGTCGCAGATCCTGGCAGAGCCGCTCGGCTGCATGACAAAGCCAAGGCGCAAATTTTGCGATCAACCTGTTTGTCGCTCAAAGACGCTTGTGGGCTTGAAACTCGTGACTTTGACTCGTTTTCTATTTGGGTGAATTCGCAGGGGCCGAAGAGTGTGCCGGCGCTATACAACTTAGGCAGCATTTGGGCTGGCTGGATTCAGGCCAACAGCGCAGACTTCGCGGCGATTGCACAGCTAGGCCGTGTAAAGACGTTGATTGAGCGGGTTGCGCAGCTAGAGCCAGATTACGCGAACGGCGGCGCCTTTCTGTACATGGGCGTCTTCGAAACCTTGCTGCCCCCTGCGATGGGTGGGCGGCCCGAACTTGGCAAACAATATTTTGAACGAGCGCTGGATATCTCTAACGAGCGCAACTTGATTGTCAAAGTGATGCTGGCGGATCAGTACGGGCGCTTAATGTTCGATCGCGATCTGCATGATCGACTGCTTGTTGAGGTTTTGGCGGCGGATGTTCAGGCGCCAGGTCTCACCCTAATGAATACCGTGGCAAAGGAACGTGCCCAACAACTACTGGATAGCGCTGATGACTATTTTTAGATCTCAACATCTGTTTTCGCCTGCTCGCGGGGCGTTGCCGCTGATTTTCCTGCTAATCGGACTTTGGTTTGCGACCAGTGCCAGCGCAGCGACAACGCTGAAAATTGCCACTCTGTCGCCGGAGGGCACTGGCTGGATGATAGAGTTGCGCAAAGCGGCGAAGGCAATTCGTGAGCGCACGGCGGATGAAGTAAAACTGAAAATTTACCCCGGTGGTGTGATGGGGGACGACAAGGCTGTGTTGCGCAAGCTGCGTGTCGGGCAGCTTCATGGCGCAGCGATGACATCGGGCGGCGTAATGCAGCCTTATCCAGATATTGCCCTTTACAACTTGCCACTGGTGTTCCGCGATTCAGCAGAGGTCGACTACGTGCGTCAGCGTCTTGATAACAAGCTGATGGCGGGTTTGCGAGAGCAAAAATTTGTCGGCTTTGGTTTGGCGGAAGTTGGCTTTGCTTACCCGATGACCAAGGCGGCGGTTACCGCAGCTGCGGACTTTCGAGATCAACGCGTTTGGGCCCCAGACAATGATCCCGGTGCGATGAAGGCCTACGACGCCTTCAACATTTCGCCAGTACCTTTACCGATCGCCGATGTGCTGACAGGGCTGCAGACCGGGCTAATCGACAGCATTGGTTCGCCGCCTATCGGCGCGATTGCTCTGCAATGGCATACCCAGGTGGACTATGCGCTGGAACTACCTTTGATGTATGTCTATGGGCTTTTTGCCATTACCGAGCGGGCTTTCAACCGCATGAGTGAGAGTGAGCAAGCCATCGTGACCCAGGAGCTGACCGAGGCAGTGGCGCGTGTTGACGCGGCTTCGCGACAAGATAACGAGGCCGCCAGTGAGGCCTTGGTTAATGAAGGCTTGCAATGGTTGCAGCCATCGCAAACAGAGCTACAAGAGTGGTATGCCATTGCAGAGCGCGCGAATCAAAAACTGAAGGTAAACAACTACGTCTCACCTGAAATGTTCGATGAGTTGATGATGCTGCTGCAGGAATATCGCAGCGGTCAAACCGCCGCCCAGTGAGCCCGCAGACAGATCAACCGATGGATCAGCCCGGCGCCCGCGCGATATCACGTGCGCTTGCACTGCTTCGTCGACTTGAAGACGGTATGCTGGTCGCGCTACTGATGGCCATGATTGGCGTCGCGGCCAGCCAAGTGATTTTGCGCAACTTTTTTGACTCCGGGCTGTATTGGGGTGATTCGTTGGTACGGGTGGCGGTCCTTTGGGTTGCATTGGTAGGGGCCATGGTGGCGTCCCGTGACGACATCCATATTCGGATTGACTTGATGAGTCGTTTGGTCAAACCCCAACACCAGCAATGGTTAGTTCGAGTGACTCGACTGTTCACCTGTTTCGTTCTCGTACTGTTCACTTGGGGTAGCGGCCAATTCGTGTACTACGAGTTTGTGGATAACGCGATCGCCTTTGGCGGCGTGCCTGCGTGGATATGCGAAATTATCATGCCGATTGGTGGTGCTGTTATGGCTTTACGCTACCTGCTCCTGACGGTGAAACCGTGATTTGGTTGGGCGTGATTGCCATATTGATGATGGCTGCCTTTGGTGCGCCGCTGTTTGCGGTACTTTTGGGCGCCGCGATGTTGGGTTTCTACAGCGCGGATATTGACTTGGCGATTATCGCGATTGAGTTGTATCGCATCGTCGATACGCCCCTCTTAGTCGCGCTGCCGCTGTTTACCTTCAGCGGCTATCTGCTCAGCGAAGCCAATACATCAAACCGCTTGGTCAATGTGATGCAAAGCCTTTTTGGGTGGTTGCCCAGCGGTCTTGCTGTTGTGGCGTTTATTGCCTGTGCCGTTTTTACGGCTCTCACCGGAGCCTCAGGAGTAACCATCGTAGCGCTGGGTGCGCTTTTGCTACCCGCGCTCAAGCAGGCGGGCTTCGCGGATAAATTCAGTCTTGGCCTTGTGACCACGTCTGGCAGTTTGGGTTTGCTACTGGTGCCGTCAGTGCCCTTAATTCTTTATGGGGTTATCGCCCAGCAGCTCGACGTGGGTGAGTCGTTTACGATAGTCGAACTATTCGTCGCTGGCGTTGTGCCGCTTTGCCTGATGTTGTCGCTGCTGATCATCTGGACGCTGTGGCATCACCGGGGTGGAAAAATTCCCCGTGTCCCCTTCACTGTAGGAAAGCTGCGCAGTGCATTATGGGATGCACGATGGGAACTACCGCTGCCCTTTGTGGTGTTGGGGGGTGTGTTTGGCGGCTTTTTTGCAATCTCAGAGGCGGCGGCTGTGACCGCTGCTTATGTCGTATTCGCCGAAGTCGTGCTCTACAAAGAAGTCGCCTGGCGACAGCTCTCCAAGGTGGCGGTGGAATCCATGGTCATGGTCGGCGGTATTTTACTGATACTGGGAATTGCCTTGGCGTTCACTAACTTCTTAGTCGACGCGGAGGTGCCACAACAGTTGCTCGCTTTTATTAATCTGTACATAGAAGACCCACTGAGCTTTTTGATCTTGCTGAACGTACTGCTGCTGATCCTTGGCGCGATGCTCGATATTTTTTCAGCCTTGGTGATCATGGTGCCTTTGTTGCTGCCAGTTGCGGTGGGTTACGGCATTCACCCGGTGCATTTGGGGATTATTTTCCTAGCGAATATGCAGATCGGTTATTTTACGCCGCCTGTGGGAATGAACCTGTTTATCGCCAGCTACCGATTCAAAAAGCCGCTGACCGAACTTTACTCGGCAACGCTGCCGTTTTTATTAGTTTTGCTGCTGGCGTTAATGTTAATCACTTATTTCCCAATACTGAGCCTTTGGCATCTGGATCCATGAGTAACCAAATTTTTAAGCAGTCTGTTGACGGTCAAGGTCTTTACGATATTACCGCCAGGGTGAGCGCGGCGGTTTCTGATAGCTTGGTGCAGGATGGTTTAGCAACCGTGTTCATACAGCATACATCGGCGAGTTTGTTGATTCAGGAAAATGCCGATCCAGCAGTTCAGACCGATCTGCAAAACTGGATGGCGCGTTTGGTTGCTGAGAACGACCCACTTTATACCCACACCGAAGAGGGTCCTGATGATATGCCCGCGCATATCAAGGGCGCACTCACGGCGGTGCAGGTTTCAGTACCCGTCATCAAAAGCAAGCTGGCACTCGGTGTTTGGCAGGGAATTTATCTGTGGGAGCATCGACACAGCGCGCGAACGCGATCAATCGTCGTTAACGTAATGGGCAGCTAAAGATTCTCGCGAATTTCGTCCATCCACTTTTTGTGTCCGTCTGGATCCAAAATCATGCTCGAGAAGTATTGTAGGAGATCTTTGTGGGTTTGATTGAGCTTCGCTTCATTCATCGCCTGCTCACCGGCCTTGCTGCTGATAAAAGTGAAGACGGTGGTTAAGTTCTCGCTGCTACCCAGCACAGACTGTAAGTCTGCAACGACCAAATCATGCAGGCTCTCAATATCCTCTTCCTCGATCCCAGCCTCGCCCGGCGACAGCACGACATTCGACCATAGAGTCGCAATGTAGACTTGATACAGACTGCGGTCGATGAATCGTTCGGCGACAGTAGAGCGCTCTTTGATGTCGGCAAACACTGGCTCAAAGGCATAACTGAGTTCGTTGGGTTCAAGCATGAATAGATGTTGCCACAGGTGCTTGGGCAGCTCTATGACCAGCGCAGGCTTTTCTGCCTGTATAAGTTTGGGTTCGCTGACAAGATTGCATCCCCCAATTCTGGTCAGTACTGTTGAGAGCGGAAAAATAAAGGGTGAGAGGAATCATTATGCAGTTCGATCGTGTCAGTTTGGACGACGAGGCAGAATCACTGCGCCAACAAGTCAGAGGTTTTATCGAAGACAACCGGGCGCACCTGCCAAAACCTAATTCCGATTTCGTGACTGGCCATGATCCTGTATTTTCTCAAAAACTCGGTGAGCGGGGTTGGATTGGTATGACTTGGCCGCAAGACGTTGGCGGCTCTGATAAGACGAACTTTGAGCGCTTGGTAGTGACCGAGGAACTGCTGGCCGCCGGTGCACCGGTGAGCGCGCACTGGATCGCAGATCGGCAGAGCGGACCACTGTTACTGCGCTTTGGCACCCCCGAGCAGCGAGAGCAATACCTACCGGGTATCGCCCGTGGTGAAAGCTATTTCTCCATTGGTATGAGCGAACCCGATACTGGTTCAGACCTCGCATCTGTCCGCACCACGGCAACCGCCGAAGGAGATGCATATCGAATTAACGGCACCAAAATCTGGACAACTGATGCGCACCGCAACCACTACATCATTTGTCTGGTGCGCACAGAAGCGCCTTCGGAGAATCGTCACGCAGGATTCTCGCAGATCATCGTCGACCTGAAAAATGACGGAGCCAAGGTTCGGCCTATTCGTAATATGGCTGGCGGCGAAGATTTCAATGAAGTCGTATTCGACAATGTACTGGTGCCCAAGGATCGTATCGTTGGAGAGCCCGGCAACGGTTGGCAGCAAGTTACCTCCGAACTGGCCTATGAGCGCAGTGGCCCAGAGCGGTTCCTGTCCTCTTTCCGAGTTTTTGTCGAGCTTGTGCGCGTTTGTGGTGACAATCCATCGCCTCACCAAGCAGCGGCGGTGGGTCGAATCGCATCGCACTTTATGACGCTACGCCGCATGTCACTGTCGGTCGCTGGTATGTTGGAAGCTGGCAAAGACGTCAGCGTTGAAGCTGCGTTGGTGAAAGAGCTAGGTAATAATTTTGAGAAGCTGCTGCCGGAAATAGCGCGCTTGGTGGTGCCTGACTTGAGTGCGGTTGATCCCGACAAACAGCGTTTGTTCCGCGAAACGTTTGAAGAAACATTGATGCTGTCGCCTTCGTTTACGTTGCGTGGAGGCACTCGGGAAATCATGCGTGGAGTGATCGCTCGTGGGCTAGGGTTACGCTAAGAACTGCTGTAAGGAAGGTTCATGGATACATCACAACTTATCGTTGATACCGCGGAAAAGATTTTTGCCGACTACTGCGATAAAGCCCTGTGGGATGCGACAGAGCACGGCACCTTTCCTATTGAGCTATGGCAAAAGTTGGTTGAAAACGGATTTCATCAGCTAGGCGGCGAGAACAGCGGTACTGAGACAAAAGATCTTTTTGCCTTTCTGAAAGTGTGTGGCCGTTATGCCGCACCCTTGCCGATGGCGGAAATATTGCTGGCGAATCATTGGCTAGGAACCAACGCGACTCCTCAAGGTTTTGCTAGTGTTGGTACGCTAGCGGGAGACTCTCTGGTGCAAGTGGCTTGGGGACGCCAAGCGGCTCAAGTGGTTGGCGTTGCAGCCGACAGCAATGAAGTCAGTGTGTTTGATGCAGCGATAAGCCGAGAGCAAGGCACTAATCTGGCAGGCGAAGCCCGAGACACCATGATCACTGGGGCACTAACCCGGCGCATTGAACTAGCCGATTCGCCGTATGCCCAAATGGCCTTGGCGCGAGCAAATCTGATGGCAGGTTGCCTACAGGCAGTGCTCGATCTGGGCTTGCAGTTTGCAGCCGAGCGCAGCCAATTTGGACGCTCAATCAGTAAATTCCAAGCCATACAGCATTCCCTGGCGGTCGTGGGTACAGAAGTTGCTGCCTCGCAACGCGCGGCTGATGCCGGCGTAGACGCCATGGGTACAGACCGTTTTGAGCAAGAAGTAGCAGCGGCTAAAGCCCGCGTGGGTGAGGCCGTTGGCATTGTTGCTGAACAAGTGCATCAGGTGCATGGCGCGATGGGCTATACCTACGAACATCGACTCCATCACTTCACCCGTAGGCTTTGGGCATGGCGCGATGAATGGGGTAACGAGTTTTACTGGCAGACCAAACTCGGCCAGCATCTAGCGGCTCTCGGAGCTGATAAAGTATGGGGCTATATCGCGACGCGCAGCTAGGAACGACCGTTGGCGATCTCCGCAAGGCGCTGAAGCCGATGGTCATTCTCGCCCAAGTATTTTCGGATAACATCGCTGACAAAGGTTACATCTAATGTGGCCGCCTCATGCATGGCCTCCAAATCTGCCCAATCCTTGGTGCGGTTGAAAAATACTTTGAATACCGCCAGATCCTGGCAGCTGATGAAGGGTATTTTGGTTTCAGCAAAGTCTTCCCAATGAATTCTTTCCAACAGACCATGATGGTAATCGGTACTGTTGAAGAAAACGTCCAGTGGCGTGTTATCCCACCATAGCCGGTGTTGTAGATCGCGCTTCAACCGTTTGAGGTCGGTTTGAGTCCAACGGACATCTTCGGGCAGAGCGGCCAAAACAGATTCAATCTGCTGCTTGCCGACGAAAAGATTTACATCGATATCGATGGTGCCTCGGGCACTACCCGTGCACCAAGCGAGGGCGAGGGCACCTCCAAAGGCATGCGGCACTTCGGCAGCTGCCAACGCTTCATGGCAAACGCGTATTTTTTCAACAAGGTTCATCGCCGCGCACTAACGCCTTTGTGAAAAACAGGTACGGCCAGCTTGGTTTTATGTCGCGCAGGGAATTGCTCTGCCAGAGTCAGTGCATCGGCTAGCTCCTCTCCGCGCGGCACTCCGTTACTGAACCGAATGCGAGGCCGCAGATCAATGTCCATGGTGTAGCCGCAAGCCGCAATGATGCGCTCAAGGGTACTGGTGCTCGGATCCTTGCTGCCTTTCATGTAGGCACTAAGCGTGGCATGGGAGGTGTGCGCTTGCCTAGCCAACTGGCGCAGGCTTAGGCCGCTGTCCTGCCAGGCACTGCGCAGTAGGACGCAGGCCCAAGCTTGTGAGGGATCGTTCATTATCGCACCATAATGGTATTCAATTGAATACCATTATGGTTGGCGGTGAGCTCGCTGTAAACCAAATGCTGGTGCGGCAGTGGCGGGCCCGCCTAGAAGTTAACGATCATCTTGCCAGTGTTTGCCCCGGTGAACAGGCCGATAAAGGCTTCAGCCGCTTGGTCAATTCCGTCGTAGACGGTTTCCTTTGTCGTGACCTCGCCACTGGCTACCCACTTCTCCATATCAGCCCGGAATTGCGGCGCCATATGCGTAAAATTGCTCACGATGAAGCCGCGCAGCGTTAGTCCTAGGCCGATGGCCATGGACAGATTGTTCGGCCCCGGGCGTGCTTCGGTATCGTTGTAGGTGGCTATGGCCCCGCAGAGAGGGATACGGCCATTTGGTCGCATACACATGATGGCGGCTTGCAGGTGATCTGCGCCAACGTTGTCGAAGTACACGTCGATGCCCGCAGGAGCGGCCTCTTTGAGATGCCCTACAATGCTGCCGTCACGGTAGTTAAATCCGTAGTCAAAGCCCAACTCGTCTTTGAGCAACTGCGCTTTGTCGTCTGAGCCAGCGCTACCAATGACCGTACAGCCTTTAATTTTGGCAATCTGTCCGACAATGCTGCCAACGGCACCGGCAGCGCCGGAGACAAAGACCGTCTCACCGTCTTTGAGGGCGCCTACTTCGAGCAGCCCCGCGTAGGCGGTCATTCCCGGCATGCCGATCGCGCCGATGTATTGGGAGGGAGCAGCCGCAATTTCGCCCAGGCGCTCAATCCCGGCTACAGGCGCAGTGAAAGCTTCACGCCAGCCCCAGCTGCTCGAGACATAGTCGCCTTCACTAAAGTCTGGATGGGCTGATGCGGTAACTTGACCAATGCAGCCACCGGTCAGCACCTCACCAATTTGAAAAGGCGGCACATAGGATTTGCGGTCGTACATGCGCCCGCGCATGTATGGGTCGACAGACATACAGACATTTTTTACCTGAATTTCGCCGTCTTGTGGCTGGGCGACATCAATATCGATGACCTCAAAATCATCGGTTTTTGGCATGCCAACAGGGCGGGACTTAAGGGCGACAGCGCGTGCTTTCATAGGAACTCTCTTGGTTAATGATTTGTGTTTGTGTGGTTGGGTTATTCGTTCGAAATGTCGATTTCTTGGCTGGTGATAAATTCCAGTAACACCGCTTGACCATTACGTGTGGCCTCAATGCCGCGCTCTAGTGCCGCTACGATGTCATTTGGATCGGTGATGCGCTCGCCATAACCACCAAAGGCTTTTGCCATGTCAGCATAGTTACCTGAAATCTCGATCGCCCCGTACTTCTCTTGTGACACGGGCATGATCGGTATCTCAATCGCCATGGAAAAGTTGTTGAACAAAATTGATAGAATCGGAATGTTCTCGCGCACAGCGGTCTCAAAGTCCATTCCCGTGAAACCGATGGCAGCATCTCCCCAGACGTTGATGCAGAGTTTTTCTGGCGCCGCCAGCTTGGCTCCCATAGCGAGGCCAAGACCGTAGCCTAGCTGGGTGGTTTTGCCCCAACCAATGTAAGACAGCGGGGAGGTAGATTCCCAAAACGGCGTGATTTGATCTCTCGGGCTACCCGCATCGTGCGTAATGATTACGTTGTCTTTATCTACCAGCCGATCCAGTTCAGCGATGACGCGATAGGCGTTAATAGGCGTGTCGTTGTTGGTGAGTTTGGGTAGCCATTCGTTACGCCACTCGGCGCGAATAGCCTCAATTTTTTCCGGCTCGCTTGCACGTTGCTCCGCAGGCACCTTGGAATGGTTCTCCATTTCAGCGCTTAACGCCTGCAAGGTCAGTTTGGCGTCGCCGATTAAGCCATACTGAACAGGTACGTCTTTGTTCAAATCCATAGGATCCAACGTGGCGTGGATCAACGTTTTCGAGCCGTCTTTGTTGGCTGGCATGGGTACGCCGAATGCCGTTAACGCGAAGGAGACGCCAACGCCGAAGATCACATCGGCCTTGTTCAGATAGTGCTTCACTTGACGCGAGTTGGCGCGGCCACCACTACCCAGCGAGAGCGGATGGTTTTCAGGAAATGCGCTCTTGCCTTCAATACTGGTGGTGACAGGAATGTTCCAAGTTTCCGCCAGCGTCTTTAGTTCATCCCATGCCTTGGCGTAGTGCACACCTTGCCCTGCGTAAATCACCGGCCGCTCTGCGCTGGCTAGAGCCTTGGCTGCCGCCACCACATCGTCAGGTGCTGGTCCCGACTTCGCGCTAAAGGAAGGTACATAGGCCCAGTTTTCAGGCACTTCTTCGTTCATCACATCCAGTGGTACTTCGAGCATTACGGGTCCGGGTCGGCCGTTGCGCAGCTGGAAGAAGGCGCGCCGCAGCACTTCGGGTGCAGCTTTACCCATGGTTATAGGTTCAGCCCACTTAGTAATGTGCTGCATATTTAAAGTGGAGTTAAAGTTTGGATAGTAGTGGGCTAACCGGCGCGGGTAGCCAGCTGGGATCACTAAGATCGGTACCGACTCGGAATAGGCCTGAGCCACACCACCAAAAGCGTTCTCGGCTCCGGGACCATGCTGCATGCAGAAGACCCCGATTTTGTCGCCAGAGGAAAGTCGTGAATAAGCATCCGCCATATGCAGGCCAATGCGTTCTTGGCGAACAATAACGGTACGAATATCCAATTTCGCAGCAGCCTCGATCAGCGGATTCACCGGATAGGCAAACAGCATATCGATCCCTTCGGCCTTCATCGCGTGAGCAATAGCGTCTACAACATTCATAGGTCTCTCCTCCAAGTGAGTCACGCATGTTGCCAAAGTGTGGGCAGATGAGCCAATGGAGAAAGGAGCTTCGGCGACCGCTGTTAGTGCGCTAGGAGGCCTGTTGATGGGCGGCATGACTCTCGCACGAGGATGATCAGCCAATGAAACCAAGCTTGACTGTGGGTACCGGCTTTACGCAGTTCTGGGAGAGCGCTTCGGCAGCGGCTGTTGCGCAGCATCTAGGCAGCATTGTGTCGCCTGACTCGGCTCGTCAGGTCTTTTGGGCCGTTCAGCAAATTGGGCATCTGTGGCAAGTTCCCGTAACTACTCTCGGCACTGGTGATTGAGTTGATAAATGTTCACGCTTAGAAGGCGTCTGTGACGAAATTAGACACACCCTTGGTTCTTTCCCTTTTGTTTGCCGCTGGTTGCGCCTCGAATCCGGAGGATATCATGGCCGTTGTTTAACCTGATTAGGCTTATGTTGGATTAACATGTGAAGAGATCGCAGTGGAGCGCGTCAATATCCGAGACTAGGTTCTTCAGGCAACAGGTCAGCCGCGCTCGGCACGCAAAAAATATCAGGCGTGGGGCTGTACCAGTGCTCTTCTCTTTGCCCCAGCTCTATTCATGATGGATGGCAACGAAGAGACCGCTACGCGCCTCGCGATCCTCAGAGCGCAATACGAAGGCAATGAGCGAACAAGCGCAGCGGAAAGGTGCGCTGGAAACAGAGAGGCGGGATAACAGGTTTAGCTTGATATTGGGTTGCTAATTCAGCGGGCAGGATTTCTCCCGACAAAAAAGGGCGGTAAACCGCCCTTTTTTTCGCCCAGCTAAGCTAGGTACTTTGAACCGTTTAGAACTGATTCATCGTGTTAGCGGTACCACCAGCTAACAGGGCTTTTTCACCCAGGAAGTACTCTTTGTGGTCATCGCCCACGTTTGAGCCAGCTAGATCTTGGTGCTTCACAGAAGCAAGGTTCTTGCGAATTTCCTGACGCTGAACATCGCGCACGTAGGCGAGCATGCCTAAGTCACCGAAGTAACCTTCAGACAGCACGTCGGTAGACAGTGCTGCTGTGTGGTAGGTCGGTAGCGTAATCAGGTGGTGAAAGATGCCAGCTTCGCGCGCTGCATCAGCTTGGAAGGTTCGCACAAGAGCATCAGCCGCGTCAGACAAATCTGTGCCGTCAATCGCCTCATCCATCAGTCCCATGGGGTTTACTGCTGGGTCTGGGTAGGCCGACAGGTCTTTGCCAGCGGCCTGCCATTCTCCGTAAACCTGCTCGCGAAATTTCAGCGTCCAGTTAAATGACGGTGAGTTGTTGTACACCAATTTTGCTTCTGGTCGAACTTCACGAATGGCGTTAACCATGGCTGCGATTTGCTCAACGTTCGGCTTTTCGGTTTCGATCCATAGAAGGTCAGCGCCGTGCTCTAAGCTCGTGATGCAGTCGAGGACAACGCGGTCGAAGCCTGTGTCTTCTTTGAATGCGTACAAACCGTTATCCAAGCGCTTTGGCTTGGCCAGTTTGCCGTTGGCCCGAATGGTGATGTCGCCGTCTTGCAGTTCAGAAACGTCTTCGATGATTTCTGTATCAAGGAATTCGTTGTACTTGCTGCCAAGGTCGCCGGCTTGAATCGATACCGGCACCTTCTGGGTGAGGCCAGCACCCAACGAGTCGGTGCGGGCAACAATAATACCGTTGTCGATACCGAGCTCTAAGAAGGCGTAACGCACGGCGTTGATCTTGGAAACAAAGTCCTCGTGAGGTACGGTCACCTTGCCAGCTTGGTGTCCGCACTGCTTGGCGTCGGAGACTTGGTTTTCAATCTGGATTGCACAAGCGCCAGCTTCGATCATGCGCTTGGCTAACAGGTAGGTG
>CAJWZG010000061.1 GCA_913049565.1 uncultured Gammaproteobacteria bacterium | reverse complement strand
CGAAGGCCATATCGACGCCGAGCTTTTCAGCAAATTGCACCCATTCCACCGTTTCTTTGAGTGTATCTGCAGCGACAGCTCCGATCTCAATAGCAAGTCTCACACGGTTCTCTATAAGTTCTCTTGCTTAGACCGAGACAAGGCTCTCTAATGTGGGTAGCAAGTACTCCAAAAAAGCCTTGGGGTTTTCGCTCATTGGGAAGTGGCCGACATTTTTCATCTCCTGAAAGGTTGAGCCAGCGATAGCTTCGTGCGCAGCTCTCCCCAGTTCCGTGGTACCGCTGCAATCGTATTCGGCAGACAGTATGTGTACGCCAACGCGCTGGGTATCTATCTCACCGGCCAGCGCTGTAAGATCATAGTCTTCGAGGTAATAGTTCAAGTCGCCAAGGAATACGGGCGGCCAGCCGCAAGAATAAACATACGCGGTTTCTTTGCGGTACCGCTTGGGTGAGGTGGGTGACATCAGCGCATCCATCAATCGCGCTTTGTACTCGTTGTTTACCTGGGGGTGCCATAGCTCGGTGTTGTGTTCGAGCTTGCCAGGAATTTCCAGTGCACCCTCCAGCGAGATGACTGCGCGAAACTCATCCGGATGTTTGTGCGCCAAATCCAGCGCCAATAATCCACCTACAGAGCAACCAACGAAGATCGGTCGATCGAGGCCCAGTACGCGGCTTAATGCTCTAGGTATCGAACGTAAAAATTCCCCGCGCAGCAGATATTGTTTATCCCACCAGGGTTCTTCAACCGGTGGCAGAGACTTGCCGTGGTAGGGCAGGTCGTAGGCAATCAGTCGAAAGCGATCCGTTATTTCTGGCGTTTCGAATAGATGTCGCCACTGGCTGCTATGACACCCTGCCGTATGCTGAAGCAGTATTGGGATGCCCGAACCGGCTTCTTCAAAGTAGATGCGGTGTTTGGCACCGCCTAACTCGAGTTGGACGTAACGTCCGATCGGTGCGCTAAACGAGCCTTCGTCGCGTAAGTCATGGGGCATTGCCTCCCCGGTATCGGAAGGTGATCGCAATAGTTCGATGGCACGTGCCGCCGCCGCAAAATACTGGCCGAAGACTACTGGGTCGGCTTTGCGCGAGATGCCCATGCCTTGCATGACGTTGGCCATGATGTCGTTGTGAAAGCGCTCAGGGATGGGTGCCAGTATCTTGTCCCATACCAGCGAGTCGGCCTGAAGCTCTATCACGCCCTGCTCAGGTAGGTTAGCGGAAGCGTCAGGTTGTCCGCCCGCAATCGCTAGACTAAAGGGCTCCTCGCCAATGACTAGCGACAATCCACCGTTCCAATATCGGGCTGCGAGCATAAACTCGCCGTCCGCTAAACAGCGCTGCCCCCACTCTTGTGTCGTAGGTAATGTTACTGACATCGAAACTCCCCCTCTTAATGCGATTTTTTAACTGTCCTTGATAGTGCTTTTTTTCGGTGCTCATCCGCAAGCCTAAGGCAGCTGCGCTACGTGCCCTTAAAAACTGCTTCTCTGCGTTCCACGAAAGACTGGATGCCTTCGGCAGCATCCTTGCTGTCCATCACTTGTGCGCGGATCTCAGCAATGGCATCCACCGCCGCTGCTTCGCCTGCTTCGATGTACTTTCTGCCCGCCGCCTTCGTCGCTTGGATTCCAAGCGGCGCGTTTTGTTTGATGATCTGTGCAATCTCCATAGCGCGTTCAACCTGCGTGCCTGCAGGAACCACCTCCTGCACTAAACCTACGCGATAGGCTTCTTGGGCGTCGAACTGATCGCACAGAAGTAGGTGATACATGGCGTTACCCCAACCTGATCGAGAAACATATCGAAAGTGCGCCCCGCCCAAAGGCGCGATACCGCGTTTGGCTTCCATCTGGCAAAAACGACAATCGTCTGCGGCAACGATAATGTCGCCTGCTAATGCCATTTCAATGCCTATGGTAAAGCTGATGCCCTGCATGGCGGTGACAATGGGCTTACTACAGGCACGGCCTAGGCCAAAGGCATTGATATTGGTGTCGGGGATAGGCGTGGGGTTGGCATTCGGGCCAAAGAATTTCGGCATATCCAAGCCCGCAGTAAAGTGATCGCCCTCGGCGGTCAACACTCCTACCCAAAGATCGGGATTGTTGTGCAGTTCGGTGAGTGCGTTAGAAAGCTGTAGCATCATGTCCGGATCGAACGCATTCTTTTTGTTGGGGTTGCTGATCGTGATTTTTAGGATGTGATCCTCGACTTGGGATAGCACCTTGCCTTGGCTCTGTTCGTTCATCTTTCTCTCCTAGTTGGTCAAAACCAGCTTGCCGACGATTGCGCCCGCAAGTTGGTTGGCGAGTGCTTGCTGGTAGTCTGCCATGGGGCGGGACTCAACCTCTGCCGGCGTGAGTCGTCCATTTGCGATCCACGTCATCAGTGTGGTCATGAACTCGCGATTGATCCCGGGGTTAGCGCGCATCTCTCCGCCCCAATCAACACCGACAATGGACGACCGTTTTAGCAGGGCAAGGTTGAGAGGTATTTTGGGGATCTCTCCGGCGGCGAATCCCACCACCAGAAAACGTCCACCCGGCGCGAGCGAACGAAATGCTGCCTCAGATTTGTCACCGCCTACCGGGTCGTAAACCATGTTAAGGCCTGGCTCGACGGTTAGCGCCTTGAGTTCATCGCGCCAACCGGCGGCGCTATAGTCGATACAGTAATCTGCGCCAAAGGACTGTGCTGCACGTCTTTTCACCGCGCTCGATGCAGCAGCAATAACCGTCGCGCCTAGGGCTTTTGCTACGCTAATGGCGGAACTGCCGACGCCACCGGCTGCACCGAGAATCAATACCGTCTCGCCCGCGGCCAGTTTGCCGCAGTCACGAAGCCCATACAGCGCAGTGGCGTAATTGACGAAAAACCCTGCAGCGATGTTGAGTGAGAGATTGTTTGGAATTTTGACCAGACTTTGTTCGGCCATCGCACACTGATCAGCGAATGCCCCGCTACTTGCCATACCCAACACACGGTCGCCGACCTGCACCTGAGATACCTCAGAGCCAACGGCAGAGACAATGCCGGCAAATTCGCTGCCCGGATAATAGGGCAGGGGCGGTTTAACCTGATACTTGCCTTGAATCATCAGTCCATCGACGAAACCCACCCCAGCCGCATGGATATCCACCACGGCTTGGTCGGGTTTGATCAACGGCGCTTCGACACTGATGCGTTCAAGGGTTTCTGGTGGGCCAAAGTTCTGGCAGCAAACGATATTCATAATGCTAAAAAAGTCTGAAACGCATGCCGCGAGGCTGCGGCTGCTTGAGTTCGTCAGGCAGTTTGCATAATCGTTCTAATCGAGTAGTGGTGCCATCGGCATACTCCCAGACCATATGTTCTCCATCTAGGTACCGCCGCACGACAACAGGCCCCCAACCAAAAACGCGAAAATTCAGCACTTGGTCTTCCCAACGGACCCCTGCCGACGTTCGTGGGCAATATTCGGCATCACCAACAATAAAGGTGACGGCGCCTTCGGTGTCATTACTGGTCAGTCCGGCAGTCGCATTAGGGCCCATGTCGTGAATGATACCGCTGCTGGTGACGACCACGCGTTCGCCGCATTGTTCGACGCGCTCTACATGTCCTACCTTGCCGCTAATACCCCGCCACAGCCCGCGTATGTCCGCAGCTGTCTCAGGCAAAGGTTCTGTGCACTCGCTCAGTATGGGTAGCGGGAAATGTGCATAAGCGCATCCGGGGGTATTGCCCTTGGGGATGTCGATAGCGGCTTTACCGCTACCGTCAAGTTGAGGGAGTTCGCAGTAATTGATGGTGCTGCCATCACCGGTTAACACGGCTGGATCCATAGTTAGCAGAGGCCGGGCGGAAAAATAGACTTGCCAAATGGTCAGGCAAACGAGCAGTAATAGAACAATGAAGCTTCGAGTGATCCATCGAATAATCTTTTGCATGGCGGCTCTGTCCGAGGGCGAAAAGCGAGAGTACAAGGTGTATCCCAGCTAAGCCAATAGCCTTTTGCAAGGGTACTGCCTGCCCAGCTACCGGGGCGAAATCTATCGGCTCGCATTGGCGTGAGCCGACCTTTTTTGTATGGTCTGCAGGCCATTCGCATTAGAAGCAGGTCGATATGAACGCAAACACGCAATCTTTACCATTTGATCCGGACGCGTTGGGTCGCAAGTACCAAGAAGAAAGGGACAAACGTGTCCGCGCCGACGGCAATGACCAATATCAGGAAGTCACCGGCGAATTCGCTTACTTCGTCGATGACCCTTACATCGATAGCGAGCTTAAGCGCGATGCCATTGAGGAAGAAGTGGAAGTGGTCATCATCGGTGGCGGATTTGGCGGTATGTTGGCGGCAGCGAGATTGCACGATGCAGGTATCACTGACTTTCGTATCATTGAGAAGGGCGGAGACTTCGGTGGTACATGGTATTGGAATCGTTACCCGGGAGCCTCCTGCGACATAGAATCCTACGTCTATTTTCCATTGCTCGAAAAAACAGGGTTCGTACCCAAGCAAAAGTATACGAATGCGCCTGAGACACTGGAATATTGCCACGTCATCGCTGAGACCTACGATCTTTATTCTCGCTCCCTGATGCAGACCATGGTGACTTCAACAGATTGGGATGAAGAGCAGGGCCGATGGATTGTCTCGACAGATCGTCAGGATCGCTTGAAAGCTCGCTATGTGGTGCATTCTAACGGGCCGCTAAACAGACCAAAGTTGCCCGCCATTCGAGGCATTAGTCATTTCAAAGGCCACACCTTTCACACCAGCCGATGGGACTATGCTTATACGGGTGGTGATTCAAATGGTGGTCTCGATAACCTACATGACAAGCGTGTAGCAGTAATCGGTACCGGTGCGACCGCCGTGCAATGTGTACCGCATTTGGGCGCCTCAGCGAAGCAACTGTATGTTTTCCAGCGCACGCCGTCGTCTGTCGATGTACGAAACAATCAGCCAACAGACCCGCAATGGATCTCTAATCAAGCCGTGGGCTGGCAGGACGAACGCCGCCGTAACTTCGAATCCATCATGACCGGTGCGCCAGTAAAACAGGATCTGGTGTCGGACGGTTGGACTGAAGCCTTCCGCCTGCTCTTTGGCAGCCTACGCGACAAGGCCCCTTCGAAATCCCGCATGGCTTTTTGGGCAGTCACATCGCCGCTTTCGCCGAAGCTCTATCAGGTGGGGTTGAAAAATTACCTGACCGAAAAAGCAACCAACTTCATGGATTTGGCGCGGGAAATGGAATTGGCCGACTATAAAAAGATGGAGCAAGTGCGTGCCCGCGCAGACTCTATTGTCGAAGACGCAGAAACTGCCGAGTCGCTGAAGCCTTACTACAGACAGTTTTGCAAACGACCCTGTTTCCATGATGAATACCTACCCACTTTCAACCGCCCCAATGTGAGCTTGGTAAATACCGATGGTCGTGGTGTCGATGAAATTACTGAGAGCGGTATCGTATTCGACGGTGAAGAATACGCTGTCGACTGCATCGTTTTCGCGACTGGCTTTGAGGTGGGCACAGATTATGCGCGTCGTGCGGGCTATCAGATTCATGGTGTAGACGGTATTTCTGTTTCGCAAAAATGGGAAGATGGGCTCTCGACTTTTCACGGCATGCATAGCCGAGGGTTCCCCAACAGCTTCTTTTTTGGACCAGCACAATCTGGATTCACTGCAACGTATACCTACTCGCTGGACGAGCAAAGCGTCCATCTGGCGCATATTCTTGCCACCGCCAAGGAAAAAGGCGCGACCCGGATCGAGGCGAGTGCAGAGGCAGAAGAAAAGTGGGTACAAACCATAATCGACAAAGCGCGGTTGACTGCCGATTTTCAAGAAAAGTGCACACCCGGGTATTACAACAATGAGGGCAAGGTGAATGCCAAGCCTCAAAATAATACCTATGGTGCAGGGCCCATCGAGTTCTTTGATTTAATGGCTAAATGGCGCGCCAAGGGCGAGCTACAGGGCCTAGAGGTGCGGTAATCGCTCTTCGGCGCTCTCCAAGGGTTTCTTAATTTAGGGCTGGTCGCAACAAAGCCGCCCGCTCAGATCTCGGAAAATCGGCTCTATGTCTAATGAAATAAGCGACCGCCAAAGGCGCTATACCTTATTCATGTTGGTTGCGGTTTTTACCTCAAGCCATGTTGACCGTCAGATCATGGGGATATTAGGCCAGCCGGTTAAGGAATCGCTCATGATCAGCGACACCCAACTTGGGCTGCTGACTGGCATCATGTTTGCGGTGTTTTATGCGACCCTGGGCATGCCGATGGCGATGTGGGCGGATCGCAATAACCGACGCAATCTGATTTCTTTTTCAGTGTTCCTTTGGAGCTTGATGACCGCATTGTGTGCGTCAGCATCAAATTTTGTTCAGCTATTGTTGTTTCGAATCGGTGTCGGCGTCGGCGAGGCCGGTTCTAATCCGCCTTCCCATTCCATGATCGCAGACCTCTACCCGCCGGAAAAACGCGCAACGGCGATGGCGATTTTTGGCACCGGCATCAACTGGGGCATTTTAATCGGCTTCCTGGTGGGGGGATGGATAAACGAATGGTTTGGCTGGCGTGTGGCGTTCTTAGTGGTGGGCTTACCCGGCATCTTGCTCGCGTTGGCGGTTCAGCTGACCGTGAAAGAGCCGCCACGGGGATATTCAGAGGCGTTACAAACTGAGGTAGTACCGCCGACCTTCTGGACCGTCGTTGCGTTCATGTGGAATAACCCAACGCTGCGCCACATTGTAATCGCTGGCGCGTTGGTTGCCTTTGCGGGCTACGCGTCGGTTATCTGGGTACCCATCTACTTGGTTCGCATCCACGACATGGGTACTGGCGAAGTCGGTAGTTATCTGGCGTTGTTGATTGGTGTCGGAGGGGCTATTGGAATTTATCTGGGTGGGCGCATTGCAGATTTTATGGCGGCTCGTCGCGGTGAGCAGTGGTTACCCTGGGTGGTCGCCATATCTTCAATCATCACACTCCCAATGCTTTACCTCACCTTTATGGCCACCACACCCATGATGGCGATCGCCTTCTATGTGCTGCCAGCCATGTTAGGCACGCTATACGTTGCGCCAGGATTTGCGTTGATTCAAAACTCAACCCCGCTAGAAATGCGCTCTGTTGCCGCGGCGATCAACTTGTTTTTGACCAACATTATCGGTTTAGGGCTTGGGCCATTTACCGTCGGTTTTTTCAGTGATCTGTTTTCGCAAGACCTTGGTGAGGATGGCCTGCGCTGGGGGTTAGCAACCACCATTGTGATTCTGCTTTGGGGGGTTTTTCACTACTGGCGCTGCGGTGTCATGATTAAACGGCAACAAGTATCGCAGCCGAACGCAGTTTAATGCCTCGATGTTGTCCTTGTTTCGAGGATGCACGGATTTTTGGTGCTTAGAGGGTATCTGAAACCATGGTGGTAGAAGACGTTGCTTCCAAACCACGAGTAGCGATGGTTATTGACCCTTGGTATCACCCCTATAATGGCACCGTTGTATCTACGCGGCGTTTTGTCGAAGCGTTATCGAATCAGTTTGATTTCCGTATCCTTCTCGCCCAAGCCCCGGATGAACGCCTTGAAGCAAACTGCGTTGGATTTTCTCGTCTGCGTATTCCAGGGATCAACTTTATTTTAGATCGAATGAAGGCGCCACTTGGATTACCCAATCGATCAACCCTGCGGCGCGTTATGGTGGATGCCGACTTGCTGCACCTGCAATTCCCTTTCTTTCTTGGTCACGGGGCGATAAGGGAAGCAAAACGACAGGGCAAACCCGTAATCGCTTCTTTTCATGTGCAGCCGGAAAATATTCTTAGCAACCTAAATCTGTCCTCGCCCTGGTTGACCAAGATGCTGTATCGATTCTTCGTCTGGCGTTTCTACAGTCGCGCAGATTGCGTGATCGCGCCTTCAGAATTTGCAGCAAATCTATTGCGAGAGGCTGGGCTCAAAACGCCAGTAAAAGTGGTTTCTAACGGCGTGACAGAGAACTTCTTCCTGCCTCGCAAGTCCAAGCCAGAATCGTCACTGTTCCATATCGTTAGTGTTGGTCGCTTGGCGAAGGAAAAACAACAGCCTCAACTGTTGCGTGCCGTCGCAGCGAGTAGATATCGCGAAAAAATTCAGCTCACGTTAGCGGGTACAGGCCCGCAGCAACAAAGTCTTTTTGAATTGGCGAACTCTTTGGGGCTGCGAGCCCGAATCGGCAGGGTGTCTGACGAGGCCCTCAAAGAGCTGTATCAAACCGCCAATGTATTTGTACAAACCAGCACAGTTGAGTTGGAAGGTATGTCGGTGTTAGAGGCTATGGCCGCGGGCTGTCCTGTCCTGATCAACAACGCAAGCAGCAGTGCTGTGCCGGAGTTTGTGGTGGCATCACAGGCGCGCTACGCGATGAATGATGTTGCTGATCTCACTCAGAAACTCGACGCTATCCTTGACAGTCAGGTGCTGCGTGACGGCGCAAGCGATGTAAATCGTGAGATTGCTCGCACGCGTCATCACGATCGCTCGGTTGAGGTGCTTGCTGATATTTACTGGCAGGTATTGGGCTCAAACCCATCGGTTAAGCAGTGAGCCGCGTTAATGGCAACGCAGTTGGCTCTGGGTGGATCCAATGGATACAGCGCCATAGTAGTGCGGTTTTATGGCTCGGCACGTTGCTGTCGCTTTTGTCACTGGGCATGTTTTATCAATACGGCAAACTTAATTCCGACCTGAGCAAGTTGATCAGACCCTCCGATTCTCTTACTTGGTACCAGAACGATCAGCTCTATAAAGCGGCGTTTCCTAAGTTTCAACAAACCGCAGTAATTGTGGTTCGCGGGCAAGAGTACCAGCGGGTTGTAGATTACACTGAGGGCTTAGTTAAGCGACTGCCTATGGACGTGGTGGGAGAGGTGTTTGCTCCAGGTGTAGATGCGTTTATCACCAACAGCAAACCGTATTTTCTGACCCAGAGCCAGCTAGACCAGTGGTTGGAGGGCGTTAGCTATAACCAAGGTTCGTTGCTGCGTCTGTTGGATGAAGCGACCCTCACCAACGCGCTATTTACCTACGCGGACTTCGTCAGCGCGAACCCGGGTCAAACCCTGCCAATATCGTTAGCCTCTGTCGTAGACGGTATGGAACAAGGTGATTTGGTCTTTGAGGGTTTTTATCCGCTGCAGCCGCAGGGCGATTCCTTCAGTGAGATCATTATTCTCAATGGAAAACAGCAGCTTGGTGCGGCGCTACCTAACGAGGCGATCGTTACCGCATTGCAGGAAGCCCTGCGTCAGTTCCCGGCGCCTGCGGGGGTAAGCGTCGGGTTAACCGGTGAAATTGCCCTTGCCCATGAGGAAATGAGCGCGGCCTTGGACGGGGTTGAGTTAGCGGGCTTACTGTCTTTGTTTTTTTTGACAGGCATTTTGTACTTAGGAATTCGCTCGTCGCGTATTCTTATTGCAATAGCTGTGATGCTTGCCATGGGTGTCAGCTTAACTCTGGGTTTCGCGACACTGGTTGTTGGTGAGCTTAATACTCTCTCGATGATCTTCGTCGTATTGTTTTTTGGGCTTGCAGTGGATTTCGCCGCACACTTCACCCTGCGAGCCCAATCCCACCTAAATGAAGATTTGCCCGGCGCTTTGACACGAGCGTTGAAGGATACGGGCCCGGCATTGTTTCTATGCACGCTTACATCTGCCGCCAGCTTTTTGGCTTTTTTGCCGACTGCTTACCGAGGTTTTGCCGAGCTTGGCATCATAAGTGCCGGCGGTATTGTCATAGCCCTTGGGCTTACGTTGAGCGTGATACCCGCAGCATTGATGCGCTGGCCCCCGGAACCTCAAGACCCTGATCGAAAAATGTTGATTACCCCGCTGTTACGACGTTTGCTAGTAGGCATTGATGAGCTGCCTGCAACTAAGGTATTCGGTGTTTTCGTCGTCCTTTCCATGGCCGCTCTTTGGGCGGCGAAAGACCTGCGCTTTGACTACAGCGTGCTCGCCATGCGGGACGCTGAGGCACCTGCTATGCAAGCACTATTGGCGCTGCAGGAGGATCAACAAACAACCGATTACAGTGTGCATGTACTCGCGCCTAATGCGGCATCCGCCGCCGAGCTAAAACAGCGGTTACAAACTCTGCCCAGCGTGGGCACAGTGACAACACCCACGGAATTTGTGCCAGCTGATCAGTCGGCCAAGGCGCTGGTGTTATTACCTTTTCGCGGGTTGTTGGACGAGCTGGAAGCGCCATCGATGGCGCCCATAGATCCGCAAATGACGGCGCTTGCGATTGAATATCTGCAGGAATCAGCTCAGGCATTGCAGGGTAAAGCACGGTTGCAGGCTGAGCAGGTGATAAAGGCTGCCCAATCCTTGCTGCTTCAGCCTGCAAAACTGGCGGCGTTTGAACAGCAGTTGGTCCGACAAATGTCGGCACAGCTGAGCGCCCTAAAGCGTCTTGTCAGCGCACGGCCTTTTACACTTGAGCAGATACCAAAACGATTTCAAGAGCGGCTGATCTCCTCAACCGGTCAGCATTTGGTGTCGGTAAATCCAGCGACGTTACTCAATGATCGTGATGCCACGGACGCATTTATCGCCGATGTGTCTGCCAACGCTCCGAATGCGGCAGGTCGAAGTGTCGTTGAGTGGGGGGTAGGTGCGGTGGTCGTGGAATCGTTTCAACAAGCTACAGCGATTGCCTTTGGTTCTATCTTTGTGCTGCTGGTGCTGTATTTTCGCGGTTGGCAACTGCCGATACTGGTGCTTGTGCCTATTGCTATGACCATCGTACTGACCTTTGCAGCCTGCACGCTATTGGGCATTAGCCTGAATATGGCCAACATTTTGATGGTACCGCTGATCCTGGGGCTGGGTGTGGATACCGGTATTCATATTGTTCACCGGCACTGTCAAGTCCAGGGTCAAATTAAGGTTCAAGACCAAGGCGTGTTGCAAACCATGGACCCTGCCATTCGGCGGGCGGTGATGATCAGCGGTTTGACGACGGTAGGCACATTTTGTTCGTTGAGCTTGAGCCCCCACCAAGGGGCAGCGTCCATCGGTCTGCTGCTGACCATAGCCATCAGCCTGCTTTTGATCACCAGCCTTGTACTGATGCCGATCTTGTTGCGCTGGTTCGCCCCGTTGCCCAGCGAACCTCAGCGCGCATTGTCATAAAAGCCGATCCTTCGTATAGTGTTTGCTCGCTGTAATGGCGAGTTCTCAGGGCGGGGTGAAAGTCCCCACCGGCGGTAATCGCAATCGGTCATTGTATGGATGGTCTTGCGTAGCCCGCGGGCGCTTTCGGCTACACGCATAATCGTTGAAGTCGGAAGGACAGCAGACTTGGTGAGATTCCAAGGCCGACAGTTAAAGTCTGGTTATGAGAATAAGGTTGTATGCCAACGCTGTGCTTCTCCAGCTTAGGCCCATCGCCTTGTTGCCCTGTTGTTTAACTTGACGATAGGAAAGCAACAGATGAATAGCTTCGATTCTAATTTCTCCGACACCACTTCACGCGGCAGGCTGGCTTTCGTACAGTCATGCTGGCACCGCGACATTGTTGACGCGCTGCGCGACTCCTTTCTACAGACGCATGCGGAGCTGGATGGCCGCGATGTTGAACTGTTTGAAGTACCCGGCGCGTTTGAGATTCCGCTGCGGGCCAAGCTGTTGGCAGCAAGCGGACGATATGCGGGTATTGTAACCGCGGGCCTGATTGTCGATGGTGGCATCTACCGACACGAATTCGTCTCTACCGCGGTGATCGACGGCCTGATGCGAGTTCAGCTGGACACCGGGGTGCCGGTGTTTTCAGCAGTACTGACGCCTCAGGATTTTCTAAGCGCAGGTCAGCCAGAATTTTTCCGTGAACACTTTGTTACGAAGGGATCTGAAGCCGCCCATGCATGTGTGGAAACTCTGGGCATCTTGCAGCAACCCAAGGTTGCCTAGACGCCAACCAGTCGAGCGTCTGCAAAGAAGCTAAGTTGGTAGGTATCAGGGTCCACCAACTGAAATTTGTGCGCTTAGCGAATGGCAGTATTTGCTTAGCCGAGTGACCAGGTTGGGGTACTCCCATACCCGCTGCGATTGGATATCAGAGGGAGCCATGAAAAAACGATTTCTGACTATCGCTACCCTGTTTGCATCTCTGATAGCTGTTTTCGGCTGACTGCCCTTTGGTGGAGAGCCAACTTCGGGCTATGCAGATGGTAACGATGGTTTTGGTTCCGAGGTGCGGCGCTTGCCAATGGGGTTTTTGAAGTGTCCGCTTTGAAGCCCAT
>CAJWZG010000060.1 GCA_913049565.1 uncultured Gammaproteobacteria bacterium | reverse complement strand
GCCGCTGAAAGTCGTCACGTTGCGACCCTCTTGGTGCAACAGCCATCCGTCATAGTCGAAGTAGGTGAGACCCGCAGATAAGTTCAGGCCATCAAGCGGACGCCAATCTAGACCTGCATCGTAATGAAAACTGTCGCCCCCCAAGTCTTCTTCGAAATATCCTGCGCCTAGCGAATAGCTCAACGCTTTGGTGTTATTGGATTCAAATGCAAACCCTCCACTCGTTTTTTCCTCGGTTCGGAACGTACCGTTATCAAAGCTGTTGAGATCGTCATAGCTTTTGAAGAAGTGATCTGCGCGCAAAACTAAAGTGGTTAGGTTTTTAAATGTCGTTCGGTTTGCGAGAAATATACCGGCTCGGGTTAAGTACCCATCACCGTTTTCCTGTATTGCACCGCGCACATCAAACTGATTGTCCCTTGCCCAACCAAGCTGAGATGTGGTTCGAGTATGTGCTGTGCGTATTTGTCGATAATTATTCCGCGATTGGAATCCTAGATCGTTGATGTTTACTTTGTCGTCAAAATACTCGATACCCAGGCGCTGCCTAACACCTTGGCGGAAGGTGTATTCGAAGTCTACAAACCCGCCATACCCCGGATCGACGTTATCGAGATCAGAGCGAAACACTTGGCCATCCATTTTTAACTTGCCGCTTTGGGTAAGCAAGTGCCAATCGAGGCCTGTTACGTTTGCGTCGCGGTGGTAGTGTTGCACCGTGGTGCTGAGCAGACCGATGGCCTTGTAGCCATTGCTGTTGTTTTCATACAGCAAGCGAGCAACACCATAGTCGCTGCCATCTTGGGTGACGTGCACTTCCTGACCGTTTTGCATGGCATTGAATCGGACTTCGTCTTCAAACGCCGCTATTACACCGTAGCGAAAACTACCAATTTGCCCGGTTCCTTTTGCTGCTCCCAGCAGTTCGGCAGGTAACGCTAACTCTCTATTGGTGAGCGATTGCCCAGGCAGTAACAGCGGCGTCTGAGGCCTGCCGCCAATGCGACGGGTGTTGATCAGCGTTGTTGGTGGGCCGCTACTGCCCACACCACTGCTGCGAGTATCAGCTCTGGGGGAAGCAACAAAAATCTCCTGCCCTTCGACGAAGAACAACCGCTTCTCGGGAAAGAAGGTCTCCGTCGCGCTAAGGTTGACGTCAACATCGTCGGATTCCACGTTGCCAAAATCTGGGTTTAGCGTGGCGTTTAGCTGAAAGTTGCTGGAGGGACGCCAAAAAACATCTGCACCAACCTGGTAGCGTGTTTCGTCGTCGATATTATCGCGGGAAACCGCTGTGAATGGATAGATGTTGTATTGCTGGCGCGGCGCGATCCCTTCGAGCTCAATAGGCTGCAGTACCGACAAGAATTTAGGGCGAGTGCTAGGCAGCGCTGGCCAACCCCAGCGTTCATCGAGGTAGGCAACCTTGCGCGACAGATAGATACCCATATTGCGGACGTCACCCGCGCTTGGCATGGAAATAGCGCTCCAAGGGATGAAAAATTCAGCCGACCAACCTGTCGGCGTTTCCACCGACGCTCCTCGCCATGGACCATCCCATTCATTGGAGAATCGATACTCCGGCAGCACAGTGCCGTCCATAAGCGAATCACCGAGATTGATACCGAACCAAAACCCGTAAAGACCCTCGCCAGAGGTATCCAATGTCAGATTGATGCTGTCGCGGTTTAATCCAGAGTACACGTCACGCCCAGACAAGCGCCGGATCAACGTAGCCTTGGGTTGCTCTAGATCGGCAGCGATGTACAACCCTTTATCGGTGTAGGCGAGTTTGATATTTGTCGCATGAGGTACGTCGGCTAGTGTGTCGGGTTCGAGCACAACAAACTGACCTACATTGGGTAGAGTTGCCCAGAGCTCTTCTGATAGATTGCCATCGATCAGGATGTTCGCTTCGGTTTCAGTCGCCTTGTGGATGTTGAGGGCCCCATCGGGACTCGGGGCCTCATTGTCCAGATTGACCTGCACGCCTCTTCTGCCATCTAGGGGTACAACATTCTCTGGCTTCCGTCGCGGTGCCTGCGCGGCCGTAAACTTTGAGCTTTCCGCGAGTGGTCTTGGTGGTTGGGATTCTCCAAGTTGCGGTGCCTGAGAGGGTGCCGTAACTCGATCTGCGATCACGATCCAAGCACCGGAATGGGTGCGCCTAATCTCGCTTAACGCAACCTCTGCATCTGACCGAGTGGGGTAGTCGGTCGATAGTACTCGGTAAACTTCACCTTTGGCGGTTTCAGCACTTAAGACTTGATAGCGGTTTCCCGATTGCGTGTTGGCAGCGCTCATCGCCTTGCGCGCATTGTCGATCTGCGCGAAGCTACCTATGGAAACTCGGTAGATTGTTTCGGCTTGGACCGAGGTCGGCAAAGTGAAATACAACGCGAAGATCACGGCGTAACCCCAGAATTTTCGTGCGGTCGATACTCGGTTGCTTTGGCGGGTTAACGTGATCACTCAACCTCCGGGCGATCGGCGAGCTCAGACAAACGATGAGCGCCGCTCTTTAAAAGACGACGTATGATAGCGGTTATGTTTCGTCAGAGACATCGATGTACGAAAAATGTGAGAGGGTTCTAGGTGCTCAGGCCTGTGGGTTGCCGTAAAAGGCTAAGTTGACCCTTGATTGATAGCGTCTCAGGAATGGGTTGCGGGTTCTAACTGGCCAATCGGAGAACAGCAGGCTCATTACCACTCGGCGCTCGCATTTGACCATGGGGCGAACTCGATGCAAAACGTGATCGCCCTGAAAGAGCACGAGGGAATTTTGGAGATTCGTTTTGGGAATTTGCGTCACCTGACCGTGAGGCTGCAATTCCAGTTTTGAGGTCACATCATTGGTGTTCTCAATCAGGGTCAGAATTCCAGCCCATCGATCACCGAGATAAATACTGCCATCCATATGCCAGTCAGTGCCGTCTCCTTGGGCTTCAGATTCTGCAGGGGGATCATAAAACAACAGGCTCAAGCGATTGGTGTCGACAGTAGGTACTAAAGCAAGGGTTGTGATGCCTGTTGCTGCGCGCAGGCGCTCGGTAAACTCTGGCGATTCAAAGTATTCGAGCCAAACAGCGATGCTACTGTTGGCAAGCTCGTGGCCGCCCACAGCTTGGCCCTTTCGCCAATGGCTGTTTTCCCGAACTGAACTCAATTGCATATCAGGCAGTGCTGCCAATAAACCTTGATAAACCGATTCTGGTAGCACGTTATGAATAATATAGAACGACTGAGCGTTAGGGTTGACGACACCTTGCCGGTTGGTCTTGTTGTGTTTGTGCAGGGCGAGCTCTGCTGCAAGCAACTTTAAAAGGTCTCCAAGCATGTCGTATGTTATCAACAATTTGGCGGTTTGATCCTGTCACAGTAATCGATAACATCAACCACTACGGCATCAGCGCTTGTTGGCGCTCAGCGTTTGCCGAAACTTAGAGTTGAAGAAGTTTCGGCGTAAAAAGTTTGTTTTGTTACGAGGGAAAGAACTATGAAACTCAAAGTATGGGCATCAACCGTCAGCCTGTTGTTAGTAGCGTTCTTAACAGCCGCTCATGCAGAGATACCTCGCACGGATTCAGGAAAACCTGATCTCTCTGGTACCTACGATACTGGCACGCTGACCCCTCTGGAGCGCCCGGAGTTTCTCGGAGATGTTGAATACCTGTATCCCTGGGCGGCCCGACTTTTGAACTGGGGACTTAGCACCGCTATCGACCTCACGGTAGCCACCGAAAGTGACCCCGATCGCGGAGCGCCGCCAAAGGGTGGTGATGGGCAAAATGCTGCGGGTGCTGGCGGGGTAGGAGGCTATAACGCGTTCTATATCGACGTTGGTACGGCGATGACGGAAGTTGACGGTGTCGTGCGAACTTCTATTGTTTACGAGCCCTCGAACGGGCGTAGGCCTGCAACCCTGCCAGGTGTCAGCGGACGAATGGGCGATATTTATCAAAGCTTCATTCATGAGAATACGGGAACAGCGACGTGGCTAGCAAAAGCGGGCCCTGGGCCGTTCGATGGGCCAGAGAGTCTGGCTCCTTCAGAACGCTGTTTGATCAGTTTTGCCTCGACGGTGCCGACTATTTCGAGCCTGTATAACAACTACAAGCGAGTGGTTCAGACCGACACCCATGTGATGATCTTGCAAGAGATGGTGCACGATGCGCGCATAATCCGCATCGATTCAGAGCATGGTGATGACGGTAATCGAAAATGGCTCGGCGATGCTATCGCTTACTGGGAAGGGGACGTCTTGGTAGTCGAGACCAAAAATTTTAAAAAGGTTAATGGATTGGCTGGTGCTGACGAAAATCTGCATGTCACCGAGCGTTTCAGTAGAACCAGCAGTGGTAATCTGCTCTACGACTTTACCGTGAGCGACCCAACGGTTTGGGAAGCGAGCTGGAGCGGCAAATACGAGTGGCAGTCAAAGCCTGAGAGTAAGGTCTACGAATATGCCTGCCACGAAGGTAACTACGCCATGGGTAACATTCTGCGTGGCGCCCGCCTTTTGGAAAGTGAGTGGCAAGGTGAAACGGCATCTACCGGCGTGTCGTTGAATAGTACAGAGACCGATGGGGCGGAATAGAGGATCGCTGCAATCATCGACTGTAAAGACGTGGGCAGCGTCTATCATCGGCAAGCGAATGCCGTGAGCAAAACGTCTTGAACAGGCCCTTTAAGTTAGTCATGGCAGGTATGACCTTGTTACTTGCAAGTGTCATATCGAACGTCGCCACGGCACAGAACGCCGGGGGGATTGAGGAAGACGATGCGCGAGAATTTGCAACCAAACTAGGCTTGATTCAGGGGCATCTTTGGGTGGCCGCCGAATTGGTCGAGATCGACCTCTTTGAGTTGGGGTCTCGACATGCCAAACACCCGGCGGAAGAGGTGTATCAGGAGTTACTGCCCTATTTCGTCGCGATCAAATCCCCCGGTTTTGCTGACGACCTTGAGGGAATGTCAGCCCTGTTTGGCCCCAATACCATCGAGGCCTTTCGTCAATCATTCGCTCGGGTGATGCAAAAAATCGATTCAACTGTTACCGACCTGAATTTGACGGATCTGGACAAACTCGAAGTGGCACGGCGTTTGGTGCTGCAGGCGTCAGAAGAATATGGCGTAGGGGTCAATGAAGGCCTGATAACAGACTTACAGGAGTATCAAGACGCGAGAGGATTTTTGTATGTTGCCGAGAGCTTCGTAGATCAGACATCGGTAGCGCAGCGCGACGAGTTGCTTGGACGCATAAAAGCTGCCAGCGCACTATGGCCAAATTTGAATCCTGAAGCGGAAATAGCAGTGAATAGCGAACTGCTGGCAGAATTGAACGAAGGTCTTGAGGCAGCAGTTTCGATAAAACGCTGAAGATGGCGCGTCATTCGAGCAGCGACAACTGACGAAAGCGGTTGCGCTAGGGTCTATCTATCGAACCAACATAAATTAACTGAGGATTTGCTTATGCTAACACTTCACTTTGCTCCCAACTCTCGCGCAGGACGCATTGTTTGGTTGCTCGAAGAACTCGGGTTGCCCTATGAGATAAATAAGATGGCTTTTCATCCGGAGGATTTGAAGTCGGACGAACATCGCGCACGGCACCCGCTGGGTCGAGTACCAGTGCTAGATGACGGCGATATCCGTATTTTTGAGTCAGGCGCGATTGTGGAATATGTATTGGCAAGGCACAAAAACGGTGGATTGCGTCCCGGAGAGGATGCACCAGAGTTCCCTGAGTATCTGCAGTGGTTCCACTACTGCGAAGGTATGGTGATGCCACCGGTCAACACCATTGTCGTACAAACAGTCTTGTTACCACCGGACCGTAGAGACGAAAAGGCGCTGTCACAGGCCCAACGTTTGTTGTCCAAAGCTTTAGAGCCTGTAAATGCGGCTCTTGAAGGCCGAGAATATTTGATTGGAAACTTTTCCGCTGCAGACGTCATGCTTGGGCATGCCTGTTTTATGAGCAACCGGTTAGGGTGCGTCAGCGAGGAAATGCCTCATTTGAAAGCCTATGTCGGTCAAGTTGAGAGCAGACCTGCATTTAAAACCGCTATTGAAATGCAGTAGCGAACGAGTGACCTGAAGGGTTTGGAACTTTTCATACCCTTATGGGCATTTATCGTGCTGATGGTTGGTACACCTGGGCCGGCAAACTTGCTGGTGATGAGTTGTGGTGTACAACACGGATACAGTGCGTGCATCCCGTTTATTGCGGGTTTAATTGGCGGCAAACTGGTTCTCAATCTTGCGATGGTGCTGGGTGTGGGTTCGTTGCTCGAGGTCTATCCGGCTCTTGCCAGAGTTTTGACCTATATGAGCGCTTGCTACATGACCTGGTTAGCGTTGAAGGGCTGGAACGTCACGGCGGAAAACAGTGCCGTGGCGATGAGGCCCAGTTTTCAACAAGGCGTTTGGGTGCATCCCCTAAACCCAAAGGCGTGGGTGATGACCACGCTGGCTTTTTCTCAATTTGGTTCAGGGTACGACGAGGCGTGGCAGCGGTATCTGGTCATCCCACTGAGTTTTGCACTAGCTCAACTCTTACTGCACAGCGCTTGGTGCTATGCAGGGGCTGTTTTGCGAACCTCCCTGGGCAGCAGCCTGATAATGACCCGTTGCCTGATTTTGCTGACAATTGCGACAGTAATTTGGGCGCTTTTCTTAGCCGCCTAGCGACTCTTGGGCAGTTACATAACGGGCAAGTTCCTCGATAAAGGTAAGCGTTTGTTCCTCCAGGGCGGAATCCCAAGCAGCAGGCCAAGCACTTTGTAGCACGATTACCAGATCTTGATTTGGATCGACTAAGATGTATTGACCAAAGACACCCTGTGCTGAGAACCCACCATTGTCGTCTAGCCACCAGAAATAGCCGTAACCCTCGTAACCGGCGGATGGGCTGGCTGCTTGTTTCATCCAACCTGGTGAGAGGGTGCTGTTTGATACGTCACGCTTACTGTTGTTTAAAGCGAACAAACCGATCCGACCGTAGTCCCGCAGATTGGCGCTAATGCAGCAACCGGCAAACTCGTCGCCCTCTGGTGCATCAAGCAACCAGTTAGCGGTATCGGATAGTCCCCCGGGCAAGAAGATTGTTTCTGCTGCGTAAGCGCTGAGATTCTGACCAATTGCTTTGCGCAAGATTGCGCCAGCGATATTAGTCTCGCCGGTGTTGTAATTGAATACCTTGCCGGGTTCAGCCACCCTAGGGAGATTACCCATATACCTGAAGCCGGTTTCTTGCTCACTCGGCAAGTTGACGATGTTTGAGGCAGGGTCGGCATAATCTTCGTTCCACGCGACGCCCGATGCCATTTGCAGAATCTGTTCAATCGTGACCTCCGCATAGCTGCTGTTCGCAAAAACGGGTAGGTAGTCGCTCACTGAGTCATTCAGGGATTGAATTGCGCCGTCTTTAAGCGCAGCCCCAAAAAGCATGCTGACTACAGACTTGGTTATCGAGAACGAAACCCATGGTGCGTCTGGATGATGGGACAGGCCGTAGCGTTCAACTTTTATGTTGCCATTGTGTATCACCAGCAGGCCGGCAGTACGCAAGTCGTGCATATGGGAATCTACGGTGTGGCCGGCTCCTGCGAAGGCATAAGTAAAGCCATCAAGCTTACTTAAGTTCACCGGTAGAGCTGAGGGCGTCGTGTTTCCTGTGATAGGCCGCGTGGGGTAGAGCTCGGACATACGAGAATAACCGTAGATTTGCTGTTCAGGAGTCCAAAACAATATGCCTTTATCACCTGTAAGGTTTTCGCCATCAAATGGAGGTGAATCAACTTGGCCGTGAAGCGAAGAGGCCGCAAGCAAAAGAGCGCTGGTAATAATGGCAACTCGGGTCAATGGTTTTTCCATGTAGTCTTTGCTCCTTGGGTCTTGTTTCGGCTAGCGTTTTGAGAGCCACTCTTTTTGCTGAGCCATAACCCGTTTGCTAGCAGCAAGGGTGCTCATGTCGGGTTTAGCTCTTCCTAGCTGTCCAAGCGACTCTAATTGCGCATAGAACCAGAACTGTACGCCAAACGTTGAGAGTGTGCGGAAGGCTGCAAACCGATTCAGAAAACCCAGCCAAGCTGGGAAAAACTTAAGCTCAGACTCGTAACGGGGCAACTCGTCGAGTCCTGCTAATAGTTGCTTGGGCGCATCTGTCATAACGCACATGGGCCGCCCTAGGCCGATAATGTCGGCTCCGTTACCAAGAGCTTCTTCCATCGCGCTCTTGTGGCGAAACCCTCCTGTAACCATCAATGGTATTGAGACTTCTTGCTGCATGGCTATCGCGAAGTCAACAAAATAGGCTTCGCGCGCGATGGTGCTGGCCTTTACATCCTGTTGCGCAACTTCCTCTATGCCCTGCACTCCGAGAAGTTGAGGTTGTTCGTAGGTTCCACCAGAAATTTCAATAACGTCAACGCTTGCTGCTTCGAGCCATTTCGCCACCTGAATACTGTCTGCAAACTCAAAGCCGCCTTTTTGAAAATCGGCGCTGTTCAGTTTCACGGCAATCGGGAAGTTTGGGCCAACTGCGTTCCGCATGGAGGAGACCACCTCTAGTAAAACTCGTGCTCTGTTTTCTAGTGATCCACCGTATTGGTCGTTGCGTAAATTAGTGCGAGGGCTTAGAAATTGGGACAGTAGATATCCGTGAGCCGCGTGTATCTGTGCGCCTGTAAAGCCGGCCTCCTGACAGGCTTTGGCGCAAATGCCGAAACGTTCAACGATGTCGGCAATTTCCTCCCCAGTTAGAGCAACAGGTTTGCCGAATTGGCCGCCCGCAAGCCCAACCTTTACGGCTGAGGGAGCCTTTGGATGTTTATTGACGTTAGTCTGGGTTTGTCGGCCAGCATGGCTGATTTGTGCCCAAAAATGGTTACCGCCACGGGTGCCGGCTTTTGCCCACGTCGCTAGGGCTGCCTGCATCTCATTGTTGGGTACGCTATCTACGACGACATTACCGGGTCTCTCCAAGTGATCACCGTCCACCTGAATGTTGCCGGAAAGCAATATGCCAGCGCCGCCATCACTCCATAACTCGTAAAGCCGGTTCAACTCGGTGGAGGGTAGCCCTTGCGGGGTCGCAAGCCCTTCCGTCATTGCTGCTTTGCAAATGCGATTCTCTATACGCGCCCCGCAGGGTAGGTCCAATCGCGCGTTTAGTAAGCCCGCCTTGTGGTTGTCTTGCATCTGATGCCCCCTCTCGGTTAGAACGTTGCTTTCCAGCAAAAAATTAGAAGCTTGCGTGACCTGTGAGGTGGAGAAAGATGCCTTAAGCTTGGGGGAAGTGCTAGTTACTTCGCGGGCCGCGTGGCGCCATAGAGCATCGTGTAGTCGCAGACAGGTTTACGTCTGCGTAACGAAAACGATTAAAACTCGTTCGGATTGCTATGCTTGATATATCGACGGCAGCGGCGGGGGGGAGCCGCTGCAGAAGGGGGCTTGACCAGTCAGGGGTTTAATCTTGGCCCATCGACCAAGTCTTGCTCGCTTGGCGTGCTCGCTCGAATTCCGAAAGCTCGCTATCTACTTTGCGTAGAGGCAGGCTCTTCTTGATCTCAGTGATTTCTACTTTGAACTGTCGAGTGACGAACTTGTTAGTAGACGGAGTTTGCATTTTTTTTCCTGAATGTTCGTGCATCAGTGATGCGATGGAGCGCAGTAAAGCGGAGGCGGTCTATCTGGTATATGGAATAATTCAAAAGAAATATATTCCTATAAAGAAAGAGTAAAATCGATGCAAAGAATGCAACAGCAGTCCTATTTTTGGTGAAGTTCTTGTCTGGCAGTTGCGCGTGTTGGGCTAAGCCGTAATGATCCTAGATGCCAGTTCCAAGGCGGCGGTCGGTTTTCAAAATACGATTGGGGTCTATATGTTTTCAGTTCGGTTCGTTTTGTTTCTTACTTCCTTTGCAATCCTCGGCGGGTGCTCGCCAAGCGGTAGTGAAGATGGCGCTCCGGAGGAAGGCTTATCAGAGCCGTTAAGTCCTGGAGCAGATCTGGTGTTACGCGGTGGTGTGGTGGCTTCGATGGATGCCGAAATACTGGGAGCAACCGCAGTGGCGGTTAAAGGATATGACATCGTTGCGGTCGGAGAAGACTCGCAGATTGAGCAGTGGGTTGGGCCTGCAACACAAGTGATTGATTTGAGCGGCCGCTTGGTGGTGCCAGGACTAATTGAGGGGCACGGTCATTTCATGAGCTTCGGGCGGGCTCAGCAGATTATCGATCTTAACGATATTCGAGAATGGGAGCAGGCTGTGAATCGGGTTGCTAACGCGGCTGACCGTGCTGAATCGGGTCAATGGATATTTGGTCGTGGCTGGCATCAAGAAAAATGGGATCGGTTGCCAATGGATGCTGTTGATGGTGTGCCATTGAACCGCTCGCTTTCTCAGGTTTCACCAAACAATCCCGTGCTGCTCGGCCATGCCAGCGGTCATGCGGCCTTTGCCAATGATGCTGCCTTGGCGGCGGCAGGGATTGACGACGAAACGCCAGATCCTGAGGGTGGAACCATTGTCCGGGATGCGTCCGGTCGCGCCACAGGATTACTTCGGGAAACAGCCCAGCGTTTGGTATCAAAGGTGGGCGATGCATATCAAGCTCAGCGACCGCAAGCGCAGAAACGATCGGAACTGCGTGAGCGCGTGCTGTTGGCGGGTGAGCAAGCGCTTGCCCACGGCATCACGTCGTTCCACGATGCTGGGGTTGATTTCGCGACTATCGATTTTTTCAAAGAGATGGAAGCTGTTGATGAACTGCCCGTCAGGTTAAACGTCATGGTTCGTGGTCAAAGTAACGCCGAGCTTTCGGATAAGTTGCCCAAGTACCGCATGTCTGCCCAGGAAAATGATTTTCTGACTGTGCGCTCCATTAAAAAACAAGTCGACGGCGCATTGGGAGCCCATGGTGCTTGGCTTCTGGCTCCTTATGCCGATTTGCCGAGCACAGCAGGGTTGGTACTGGAGCCCCTCGAAGAGATTGAGGAAACGGCCAGGCTGGCCATTAAATATGGCTATCAACTCAATACCCACGCTATTGGTGATCGAGCCAACCGAGAAATTCTCGATCTGTATGAGCGAGCTTTTGCTGCGGCGGAAGTCGAGGGCAAGGCGTTGCGGTGGCGGATCGAACATGCGCAGCACGTCGATCCTGACGACGTGGGTCGGTTCGCTGAATTGGGAGTGATCGCAGCCTTTCAGGGGATACACAGCGCATCAGATGGGCCTTGGATACCTTCGCGCTTGGGTGCTGAGCGCAGTTTTCGCACGTCTTACCCATGGCGTGACTTGGCAGATAGCGGGGCAATTTTAGCCAACGGCACAGATGTTCCCGTTGAGCCGATCGACCCGATAGCCTCATTATACGCGACGGTATCGCGTCGCACCTCTAAGGGAGAACTCTTTGTGCCACTGCAGGCATTGACACGATCCGAGGCGCTTGCCAGCTATACCATCAACAATGCTTTCGCGGCCTTCGAAGAAGATACAAAGGGTTCGGTAACACCAGGTAAGTTGGCGGACTTGGTGGTTTTATCGCAAAATTTCTTCGCAATCGGCGAAGAAAGGATTCCCGAGATTCGGATTGATCTAACTATTGTCGGCGGTCAGGTGAGATACCAGCGTCAGTAGCACACGCCCAGGTCAGGTCGCCAAATTACCCTGTAATCGATGCTGTCATGAGCCGTTGCTAGTTCACTCTTTATTGGCCCAATGCGGCTAGCCCCCTACTTTAAATCCCCAAACCGCGTTTCCTGGAGCCCACGCTCGGCGGGCGGGTGGATCTCACAAATAGTTATCCATAAATACACAAATATTTCACGATTAAGTCAAAATGTGTCTTATATGTAACAAATTGCTTTACAAGGAATTTTTGCAAGCTAACATGGAATTCGGCGTCGAAACGATACCGTTTGTTAATTTTTGGAGATGGAACATTGAATAAGAGCTTTTACAGCGTTTCGCTGACAGCACTTGCAATCATTGCGTCCTTTTTCGTGACTTCTAATCAGGTGGTTGCAGCCGACATGGCTCAAGCAGATCCGGAAGTTATGGAAGAGGTAATTACTATTGGTACACGAGGTAAGCCTCGTTCTACTACAGACTCTACCGCCCCGGTCGATGTCGTCACGGGTGACGATTTTCTTCAGCAAGGCGGGATGGATACCAGCAATCTGCTGCGTAACCTCGTACCTTCTTTTAATGTAAATGATCAACCCATTAGTGATGCGGCAACCCTGGTTCGCCCTGCCAACTTGCGTGGCTTGGCGCCTGACCACACGCTAGTGATGGTAAATGGCCGTCGTCGTCATCGCGCTGCCGTCATTACATGGCTGGGCAACGGT
>CAJWZG010000059.1 GCA_913049565.1 uncultured Gammaproteobacteria bacterium | reverse complement strand
GACAATGACGACGTCAAATTCCATGGATTCGCGCTCGATGTGTTGTTCCATTGCTCTAAAATCCCTCTATCGTTAGAAAAACATAAGCCATGCTTGGTCTTAAGTGCCCGATTCAGACTGAAACTTTGAACACGGTTTGACTCAACCGAATTGCACCAGGTGCCTTGTCTCATGAGCTCTTGACCTCGAGAGAGGGCATAGGGACAATGCTTCGCCCCAACTTGCTGGGGAGAGCTTTAAGCATGCAGGCGGCAGATTAATCGGTTTGTATGCTTTCGTCACCCGACTTCGATGTTAGGTAAGGGTTTGGAGCGCCAGCAACGTCGCGGGAACTTACCCAAAGACGTGACATTCAACCGTGATTCAACGGGGTCCGGTCGTCGCGTATGAGGGTAGAAAAAGATGCTTTGTTCGATTTTGGCGGAATACATTCCTACGCGATCAAAAAACGAGGCGTCACTTAAATGCCTAGGTGACTAGGGTAGAGCCTGGTTCATTTGGGCCAACTAAAGAGGATCCGATTCAATGAAGGTTATTGTACCTGTCAAACGAGTGGTGGATTACAACGTCAAAGTGCGTGTAAAGCCCGATAATACTGGCGTAGACCTGAGCAATGTGAAGATGTCCGTAAATCCCTTTTGCGAAATTGGCATTGAAGAAGCCGTTCGTATGAAGGAGGCGGGAGTCGCTGAAGAGGTCATAGCTGTTTCAGTAGGTGGCACTGCCTGCCAAGAGCAGCTGCGCACCTGCTTAGCGCTAGGCGCAGACCGCGCAATTTTAGTGGAAACAGAGGCGGATGCGCAGCCGCTGGCGATTGCACGCGCACTAGCGGCGGTACAAGAACGTGAGCAAGCCGGGATAATTATCTTCGGCAAGCAGAGTATTGATGGTGACAACGGCCAAACTGGCCAAATGTTTGCGGCTCTTACTGGTATGCCTCAAGCCACGTTCGCCTCTGAGGTAACGGTAGCTGATGGCAAAGCTAAAGTGCTGCGTGAGATCGACGGCGGTATGCAAACGCTGGCTGTTTCACTACCTGCTGTAGTAACCACTGACCTGCGTTTGAACGAACCACGTTACGCATCGCTACCCAACATCATGAAAGCCAAAAAGAAACCCTTGGATGTGTTGACTCCAGATGAGTTGGGCGTAGACATGACTCCCACGGTAGAGATAGTCAAAGTTGAGGCACCTGCGGAGCGAGCTGCAGGTATCAAGGTGGAATCAGTCGAGCAATTGGTCGACAAACTCAAGAACGAAGCGAAGGTGATCTCATGAGCATATTAATAATTGCAGAACACGATAATAGCGAGAACAAAAGCGCGACCTTGGTCACTATAGCGGCGGCTCAAGCGATTGGTGGTGATATCGATGTGCTGGTCGCAGGCAGCTCAGTCGATGGGGTAGCCAGCCAAGTTGCTGCAGTACCTGGAGTAAGCAAGGTACTGGTCGCTGACAACGCGGTCTACGAAAATCAGCTGGCTGAAAATGTCGGTGACCTGATCGTTGAGGTTGCCGGTGCCTACAGCCATATTTTGGCCCCACATACGGCGAACGGTAAGGGCATTATGCCTCGCGTTGCCGCCAAACTCGGCGTTGCGCAGGTATCCGATATCGTCTCAGTAGAAACCCCTGATACGTTCAAGCGTCCGATCTATGCAGGCAACGCTATCGCAACGGTGAAATCTACGGATGCAGTCAAGGTGGTGACGGTTCGTGGTACTGCATACGACGCAGTTGCGGCAACTGGTGGCAGTGCCTCTATCGAAGCCATCGGTAATGTTACTGATGCTGGTGTTTCCAGTTTCGTTTCGCAAGAAATTGCTGAGTCTGAGCGCCCTGAGCTAACGGCTGCAAGCGTGATTATCTCAGGAGGCCGAGGCATGCAAAACGGCGAAAACTTTAGCCTGCTAGACGGTATAGCAGACAAACTTGGGGCGGCGATTGGCGCATCGCGCGCCGCAGTAGATGCAGGTTTCGTTCCAAACGACATGCAAGTGGGGCAGACAGGCAAAATCGTTGCGCCGGATCTTTACATTGCTGTGGGGATTTCGGGTGCAATACAACACTTGGCTGGTATGAAGGACAGTAAAGTGATTGTGGCCATCAATAAGGACGAAGATGCGCCAATATTTCAGGTAGCGGACTATGGCCTAGTCGCTGATTTGTTTACCGCGCTGCCAGAGCTGGAGTCACAGATCTAACGATAATTTTTGGCACCGCGCTGAAAAAGGGCTCTATTGAGCCCTTTTTTTGCCCGTTTTTTGATTGAGAAGCCTATTCAGACTAGTTATGTCGCTTGGCAGTAAACCAGGTGACTGGCTGCGCGTGGTTGTCGACCTCATCGACGACATCGAGGACTAAGGCAAAAAGCGCCATACGTACCAACATGCCGTTATCTGTTTGCCGAAAAATGGCCAAGTTAGGGTTTTGATTTAAGTCATCGTCGAGTTCTTGGGCTTTGGCTCGAGAATCGCGGGGCAGGGGATGCATGATCACAGTATTCGGCTCACAATTTTGCGTATAGATCGCCTGATTGAGGCGAAACAAACCCCGATATCGATCGGCCTCCTGCTGAGAGGGAAAGCGCTCTTCCTGGGTTCGAGTGACGTAGAGGATGTCGACCCCGCCGATGCCTTCAGCCATATCGTTGTACTGCCGCACCTCGTGATCGGCAGCTTGCAGTAGCGCAACAATGTCTGCCGGTAGCGCGAGTTCTGGAGGGGAAATGAGATGCAAGCGAATGTTGTCATATAGACATAACAGTTTGCACAGAGAGTGCACCGCGCGGCCGTAGCGTAAGTCGCCAATTAAAGCGATGCTCAATCCGTCAATCGATTGGCCTTGGGCGGCAATTTCGGTGCGCATCGTGTACAAATCAAGCAACGCTTGGCTCGGGTGTTCGTTTGGGCCATCACCGCCGTTAATTACTGGAACGCGGCTGGCTTCAGCGAACTTCGCTACGCTGCCGGATTCAGGATGCCGCATAACGATCACGTCGCTATAGCCCGAAAGCACTCTTGCGGTGTCGTAGAGGGATTCTCCCTTGGCTAAGGACGAGGATTTTGCTTCTGAAGTTTCACGAACCTCGCCACCGAGTAAATTAAATGCTGAGCCAAATGATACCCGCGTGCGGGTGCTGGGTTCGAAGAACATATTGGAAAGAATAGCGCCTTGCAGTACGCGAGTGATGCGTTGACGCATGGCGTAGGGCTGCATTCTGTCGGCAACTTCGAATACCCGGTCAGCGGCAGATCGATCAAATTGGTCAACGGAGATGATATGAGAACCAACGAAATTCAAACGGCTGTATCCTCGCAGTACGTTGATGCCGATAGTATGGGCGCACGGACACGAGTGCCAGCACTAAACATCCCGCTGATGCGGAAGCGATGCCACAAAACATCAACTTGTTAGAGAGCACGCTCGTCATGACACTCTTTTTTCCATTTGACTGATGTACCATTAGGTTATCTTTTAGGGTTTTTGATCATGTCAGAGGTTATATCCAACGATTCAATGGCGCCTCTTGGCGAGTCCGATAGCGAGAATGCTCAGCGTTCGAAATTACCGTTCGCCTTTGCCCGACGCTTCGGCGTCGTACTCATGGTTAACGACGCGAGCCAGATACTCGAGGTTTGTGCGAAATCGCAACCTAGCTTATCGACGCTCGCGGAAATCAGGCGTCACACACGCCGTAGTTCCTCAGTAAGATTGGTGACGGCTGAAGAGTTCGATGAGTTGCTGAGCGCAGCCTATGCCCGAGATTCTGGTGAAGCAAAACAGATGGTTGAAGATTTGGGCGACGAGATGGATCTGGCGAGTCTCGCTAGCGCGTTGCCAAAGACTGAAGATCTGCTAGAGCGGCAAGATGATGCACCCATTATCCGCTTGATTAATGCCCTGCTAGCACAAGCAATTCGCGAAAACGCGTCTGATGTTCATATCGAAACTTTTGAGCAGGCCTTGGTGGTTCGATTCCGTGTTGATGGCGTTATGCGCGAGGTGGTTCGCCCCCGGCGTGAGCTGACTTCGTTGTTGATATCGCGGATAAAGGTGATGGCTCGTTTAGATATTGCAGAGAAACGGGTTCCTCAGGACGGCCGGATTTCACTGCGCATCGGCGGCAGAGAAGTAGATGTTCGCGTTAGCACCCTGCCAGCAAATTTTGGCGAGCGCGTGGTTTTACGGCTGCTGGACAAACAGGCAGGTCGATTGAAGCTGGAGAAATTAGGTTTAGCCTCGCACACCCTAACGGCTTTGCAGGACGTCGTGCGCAAGCCCCACGGTATTTTTCTGGTTACTGGCCCAACAGGCTCAGGTAAAACCACCACACTCTATGGATCACTGGCTGAGCTCAACGACAGTACAATGAACGTACTCACCGTCGAAGACCCAATCGAATATAGTTTGCCAGGCATTGGCCAGACTCAGGTCAACAACAAAGCCGATATGACATTTGCTCGAGGGCTGAGGGCAATATTGCGTCAGGATCCCGATGTGGTGATGGTCGGGGAGATTCGCGATCTCGAAACTGCGGAGATTGCGGTTCAGGCCAGCTTGACCGGGCACCTTGTACTGTCGACCTTGCACACCAATACAGCCATTGGTGCGGTCACCCGACTTATCGATATGGGCGTTGAGCCATTTTTGCTTAGTTCAAGCTTAATAGGTGTGCTTGCCCAACGTTTGGTCCGCGTGCTTTGCCACGAATGCCGAGAACTCAGGCCCGCCAATGCCACTGAACTAGCTTACTTGGGCAAAAATGTCGCCAATGTCTATCAGGCCAAGGGTTGCGCCGCCTGTTCTCAGTCGGGTTTTGCTGGGCGCACAGGTATTTATGAAATGGTGACACTGGACGAAAAAATGCGCGAACTGATTCACGACGGGGCCAGCGAGCAAGAGCTGGCACGCTACGCCCGCAGCTTGGCACCGAGTATCAGTCAGGATGGCAAACGTAAAGTCATCGCGGGCATAACCAGTGTGGACGAAGTTCTTCGGGTGAGCCTAGATGATTGATCTGCAACCATTTAGCGAATTCGACTGATGGCTGCTTTTGAGTACCGAGCGCTAGACGCGTCGGGCAGCAATAAAAGGGGTGTCATTGAAGCGGACAGCGCCAGGCAGGCCAGAGGTTTGCTGCGAGATCAGAACCTGGTGCCAACCAGTGTCAGCCTTACCTCGAGTCAGGAGAAGAAAGTCGATCGAGGCTTCTCTTTTCAGCGTCATCTGAGCCACCTTGATCGTGTTTTGTTTACCCGCCAACTAGCTACCCTTGTCGGCTCTAGTCTGCCGATAGAGGCCGCTCTCGCCGCAGTTGCAGAACAAGCCGATAAACAGCATGTCAAAGGCCTCATTATGGCTATCCGAAGCAAAGTGCTGGAAGGGTATAGTCTTGCTGTGAGTTTGACTGATCATGGCGGCAGCTTTAACTCGCTGTACCAGGCCACAATAGCGGCTGGAGAACAATCGGGATTTCTCGACAAAGTGCTGGAAAACTTGGCGGACTACGAAGAACGGCAGTTTTCCGCAACCCGCAATGTAGAAATGGCCATGATTTATCCCGCCGTGTTGCTGCTGATGGCCGTTCTCATCATCTCTGGCCTGATGATATATATCGTTCCAGATATGGTTAATGTTATCGTGGACACGGGCCAAGAGCTGCCCTGGTTCACAGCCGTGCTAATCTCCATAACCGACTTTCTTGCCGCCTACTGGTGGCTGTTGCTTGTCCTACTCGGTGCTGCAACGGCCTTAGCGCGTTGGTTACTTAGCCAGCTCGCGTTTCGGTTGCGCTGGGATCGCTGGAAATTCCGTATGCCCCTGATTCAGCGTATCACCCGCAGCGCGAATGCCGCCAGATACACTAATACTTTGTCTATTTTAACGCGCTCAGGCGTTCCCTTAGTGGAAGCCATGCACATAGCTAGCGGGGTTGTGGCCAATCATTGGTTGCGGCGGGCACTAGGCGACGCCACCCAACGAGTCAGCGAGGGCATTAGCCTGCATATAAGTCTGACGGGTGTTGGTGAGATGCCGCCAATGTTGCTGCATATGGTGGCCGCAGGTGAGCATAGTGGCACATTGGACAGCATGCTCGAGCGAGTGGCCCAGTTTCAACAAGATGAAGTAGAGCGAGTGGTCTCCACGTTGGTAAAATTGTTTGAGCCGCTTATGTTATTGCTGATGGGTGCAGTGGTGTTGTTCATCGTCATGGCGATATTGTTACCCATGCTCAGCATGAACCAGTTGGTATGAATAAAAGGAATTTTGTATGACCCAGCGTCAAAGCAAAGAGCGTGGTTTTACTCTGATCGAAATATTGGTAGTCGTTGTGATTCTCAGTATTTTGGGAGGTTTAGCTGCGCAGACGCTATTGTCGCGCCCTGATGCGGCTCGCGTGCAGGCGGCCCAAACAGATTTGCGGACGCTGGCGGCAGCACTAGATGTCTACCGATTGGACAACTATCGCTACCCTTCATCAGATCAAGGTCTTGAGGCTTTGGTGCAACGTCCAAGCGGGTCGCCGGAGGCTAAAAATTGGAATCCCAGTGGCTACCTCAAGAAGCTGCCTTCTGACCCCTGGGGCTCTCCGTATCTCTACGAAAATAACGACGGTCTTATCGATTTACTGAGCTTAGGGGCAGACGGCGCTGAAGGCGGTGAGGGAAATTCGGCCGACATTCGACTGTCGGATTTATAGCAGCGCTGGCACAAGGGCGCAGCGCATTCGGTCCACAAATAATGTTTCGATCGTACAAATTTCCAACCACTGAGGCCGGATTTACTCTTATCGAGCTGCTGGTCGTTGTGGTGGTTCTTGCCATCCTAACAGGCGTGGCGATGATGTCTCTCGATTTAAGTGGGGATCAAAGAGCGCTTCAAGCCTATGGCCAGAGAATGGTTCAAAGAATCGAACTGGCGCGGGATAGGGCGATTCAAAATAATCAGGAGTGGGGCATAAAGGTGACTGCCGATGACTACATGTTCTTGGCGTTTGACGAGCGAGAACGCAGGTGGTTACCCCAACAGCAGGCGCCTTTCCGTCCAGACACTCCTCCTGCCCCTATAGAATTTCGTCTCACCGTAGAGGACGGCTCGGGCGCAGTCTTAAACCAGGGCACATTTGCCTCCGCTGATCCTTACTCAGCGGGCTCGCTAGCCGGAAAAAAGTCGCGGGCTGCACAGCCAGACGCAGTCTTTTTTTCCAGCGGTGAAGCGCTGCCTTTTCGTTTAGACATACTGCGCCAGCAGGCAGCCACAAGCCAAGCGAATTCAATTCGACTTTCCACTGATGGGTTTCGGCCATTGAGTCTAGAGATCATTGATCCACTTGGAGCCGTCGTACAATGACCCGGGGGTTCACGTTGCTTGAAATGCTGGTGGCGATTGCGATAATTGCTGTCGTCGGCACGGCAGTATCTACTGCCCTCGGCGGCGTAGCTAATCAAACTCGCAGCCTAGAGCAGCGCACCGTCGCAAATTGGATTGCCAGCAATCATCTAACTCGGATGCGCATGCGGCAACGTCAAGAATCACAACCCCTAAGAGAAGGAAAGCAGCAGAGCCGGCTCGTGTTTGCAGACAGGGAGTGGGAGGTCGAAACCCAAGTCAAAGCAACCGAGCATCCTTGGATTCGCCGTGTCGAAGTGTCTGTATTTGAAGCATCAGAAGAGGAGGGTCGGGTAGGGCCCTATAGCCAACTCTCCGGTTTTTTGGGCCAGTACTGATGAGGCAACACCAACCAAACCAAACGGGGTTTACGTTACTCGAAATTCTTGTGGCGCTGTTGATTTTTGGTGTTGTTGGTCTGATGAGTTCCCAGCTGCTGGGCCGCACGGTGGATGCCTACGAGGTGCTCGATGATCGAGGCCAGCGCATGGCGCAAATTCATCGGGCAATGACCGTTATCGAGCGAGATATGCTGCAATACCGCGACCGACCGATTCGAACCGAGTCCGACCAGCCCACACCAGCCCTGATGATTGGTGACGAGGGGGCCCTATCTATGACTCGGGGGGGGTGGCGCAATCCGCTTCAGCGCCCTCGATCTGAGGTGCAAAGAATCGGCTATCGTCTTCAAGGAGAAAACTTAGTCAGAGCTTATTGGCCTGTGCTGGATCGACGCGATGACGAAGAGCCTATCACCCAGATCGTGTTAGCAGGAGTCGACGACCTCGAATTTTTCGCGATAGATCAAAGCGGTCAAGAACATAAACTGTGGCCACCAAAAGCGAAAGAACTACCCATCGAATTGATGGGTATCGTGCTGCGCATCTCTATGCCGCCGATCGGCATTGTCGAGCGTGTTTGGGAGGTGCCTAATGGCAGCTCATGAAAGCGGTGGCAGGGTAGCCCGACAAGGGGGTGTCGCGTTGATTTCTGTATTGATGGTAACAGCGATTTTGATTGGATTAACGACACAGATCTTATCCAGCCACCACCTGGTAACCAACCAACACCAGCACAGTTTTGAGCGTGCGCAGGCATTGCAATATGCCTTTGGTGCGGAGGAACTCGCGCGTCAAACTCTCTACGATGATGCGGTAAATTCTGGGCCTGGGGTTGACCATCTTGATGAGATTTGGGCTCAGCCAGTGTTGCCGCTAGATCTTGACGGTGTCGGGGTTATGCAAGCCGCCATTGTTGATCTCAACGGCTGCTTCAATTTGAATAGGCTTGCCGACGATTCCAATCAACTCCATGTAAAGCGACTACGGCAACTACTTGGTAACCTTCAGCTTTCCCAAGATTTAGCAGACCTCATCAGGGATTGGGTCGACAGCGATCAATTAGTTAGTGGCCTCGGCGCGGAAGATTCGGCATATCAACTCAAGAGCCCGCCTCATTTTGCCGCCAATCAGCCCATGGTTGATTTGAGTGAATTAAATGCCTTGCTCGACGCCGATGCAGCGGAGATCGCCGTGTTGGCGCAAAATGTGTGCCTGTTGCCGGATACCCAGAGCAAGATCAATGTGAATACGGCTACCGCGGTTACTTTGGCCACACTGGACCCAGCAGTGTCACTTGCCGATGCGCAGGTGATCGTTGAGTCACCCAGAAACTATCAGAGCGTCTCAGATTTCGTGCAAAGTTATCCAGCATTCACTGCCGTAGAGAAAGATCTATCAGTTAGTAGTGATTACTTTTTGCTGGTCGTTGAAGCAAGGCTAAACCGTAGTCGTGTTACCCTCACATCCTTGTTGTATCGAGATGGAAACGACGGTCAGGTAACGCTGTTGAGGCGGGACTTCGGTAAACGATTCGATGCAAAAACCTAACGATAGTTTTCAGTTAAAGGCCAAAAGTCATGCTTTTGTTTAGTCCCACTTCTACTATGGAACCCATTTGCACCTCCAGCAGGTTTAATTGGTGCCACTGGAGCGAGGAGGGTGTCGTGACGAGTGGAGAGGTTGCGTTGTCCAACCTAATCGCATTGGTTGAACAGCAACCCACATGGTTCTCTTCACCGGATAGAATCGCCCTGGTCCTCACTAGTGAGGAGATATTGCATTTGAGCGTCAATGTACCAGGGCGAAACGTCAATAGCTTACGCCAGGCATTGCCATTCGCTGTGGAAGAGTTCATCACCAGCGATGTAGAAGATGTTCATATCGCGCATCTGGCGATTCGTCCCAATCAGCCAATTGATTGCGCCATCATCGAAACGGCCCGGCTGTCGGCATGGCTTAACGTCTTTAAGGATGCTGGGATCATCCTAGGTGCAGTTGTGTCCCAAGCCCAGCTGATACGGCCGCAAGCCACACAGGTAGCCTTGATGTTTGACGCAGCCCAAGTGCTGATTGTAACCAAGGATCAAGATGCCCTAGTTGAACGCACAGATCTCGCGGATATTTTAGCGTCGTTAGAGGTTGAATCGTTTATTTGTATTGGTGACGCACTGACCGACCTTGAACTGGGGCAACTTACGCAATCGGCTGCCGTAGAGCGTATTGAGTCAGCTCCGTTAGAGTATCTTTTACAGCAATTGAACAGCCCACCGGGGGCAGGTTTAAAGTCGCAGCGAGATTTACTGAATCTTCTTCAAGGTGTCTTTGCCGTGCGTGTTGATAAGTCGGGTACGGACGCGCTTTGGCGTCGAACCATGGGTCTAGCGGCAGCCTGTTTCACCCTTATGGTTGGCGGTATGGCAGCTCAGTCGCTTTGGCTAGAAAAAAATGCAAATCAATTAGATATAAGTAACTTCTCGAAATATAGTGAATTATTTCCCGATGATAGTGTGCCCGCCACCGCCAGCCAACTGCAGCGACGCTTAACAAGCAAGCTCCGAGCGACTGGTGTCTCTAACGGCGAAGAATCCATGGTGGATCTGATGCTACGCACGACAAGTATTCTGGAGGCGGGAAGCGAGGTGCAGTCAATCCGATTTCGAGCAAAAAAAATGGAATTAACCACTGATGTACTGATAACGGGGTTTGATGAGCTTGAAGCGGTAAAGGCTCGAAGTGCTAGGGCCGGCATCAATATCGAAATCAGTGACGCTACTGTTGAGCAGGACCGGGTTCGCGCCCGCATGATTGGCTCCTACTTATGAGTCGCGTTACTCAAATGTTCGCAGCCAATCTGCAACGCACGTCGGTCTACGGTTGGTATGTAAAAAAAGATCCTCGCGACCAGCTTGTACTGAAGTCGCTGATTTACATGAGCCTCGCACTGTTTTGCTACAGCGTTATCTGGGTGCCATTAGATGACTACTCGCGCTTGCAAAAAAACCGAGCATCAGCGTCTCAGGCGACTGCCGATTGGCTGGTCGCTAACCGCAACTCGTTAGCACAGCGTGCGGCAGCCAAAGGGATCGTAGCGGGAGGAAAAAGGGCGCCGCTGACCATATCTAGAATCACGAAAAGCGCCGCGCTATCTAACGTGACTTTAGCAAGGCTCCAGCCGGAACCTGATGGCAGCGTTAGCGTGGCGTTAGAACAACAGCCATTCAATGCTGTCGCAATTTGGCTATATGGGATCGAGAACGAACAGGGTTATATTATTGACAAAGGCAGCATCGATCGCTCTGGCGAGCAGGGCTTGGTGAATGGCCAATTTCGATTCCGTTGAGGCGCGCAGTGTGGATTCAGTGTTCTCGACGCCGCAGAGCGCGGGCCATTTTCTGTATCGTATCGGCATTTGGAAGGGCGCGGCATCGGCATTTACTCGTGCGTCTCGCGCGTTGCTTACTATGGTGAAGCAGGGGAATTAAGTATGCCCAAGCTCCTGCGAACGCTAGCGTAGAGGATCCTTTTGGAATCGTCGCCACTTATCCTTGAGAAGGAAACGGTGCTTGGGGCGCTCCCGTCCTCGAGATAGACGCACCTGCGGGTTGTTTGGATCTAGATTAGGCTTGGTAAATTTGTTTCATTTCGTCGCTGTGAAAAATTGCAGTTCCGATAGGGTTGAAAGCAGCTGATTTGGCAACGATTGCTCCTGATTAGCGGATTCAGCTGAAATCGCAATCAAAATGCCAAAAGAAACTATAGCGTTGAACGACCGCCCGAAAAGGACCCTCCTATGTTGACCTCCACAGAATTCATCGAGACTACCACTGCACTTTCTATCGTACTTTGGATAGAAGCTCTGATTTACCTCGGAATAGGGCTATATGAAACCTTCGACGACTTTGTTCACAAAACGCCTAAATGGGCGTTCATAAACGACCGGATGAACTCCTGGATCTGGATGCAAGACAAGATTGGTCACAAAATGCACGCGGCAATCTGCTTTATGTTGGGATTTGTCGCGCTCAACGGTGCATTAGAAGGGGTGGTTACTCGTTTTGAAATTGAGATTATTTTCGTCAGTTTTGCGCTTCTCTCCGGAATGATCTTTGGCTTATTGCCTCCAGGGCGTTTCGCTTTTATTACGCTCGCAACGAAACCTGAAATTATATTGCAGGTAGCGATGTACTTCTTTTGTATTCACTTAATCCGTCCAGAAATCATGGGACTTTGTGTAATTCTGAATTGTTGGGGACTATTCGTATATTTCCGCCAAACATCCAAAATATTTGGCGGTAAGTATGAAATCATGAGGAAGGATATGTTGGAGGCAACGGGTGACGAGGTTTTCGTGGCACGGGTTGACAAGATCGCAGGATATAAACCTCAAGAATAGATTGGGAAATGCAAACATCGTTGATTAATTTTTGAGAGCTTGTTTTGATATCGGCTAAGTGTTTTTAACTGCCGGAATGTTTTCGCACAGATCGCGCATTTAGATGTAGTTTGCGGCTCTAAGCTCTTCAGGACGATACTCTCAGAAAATCTTTGAGAATCATTGAGAATCGGTGAACATCCATGAAAAGCAATGACAATCATTGAAAAACAAACCGAAATCACAGAGAATCAATCTGAAAGGTTTCCAAAAGA
>CAJWZG010000058.1 GCA_913049565.1 uncultured Gammaproteobacteria bacterium | reverse complement strand
CAGTAACTCGCACTCAACATGATCTCTGTCACACAGGTCTACCACTCGAACCACCTCAACCAGCTTATCGAGCTGCTTCATGATTTGCATGATCTTGTTGTTATCGCCGCTTGTGGTAAGCGTCAGTCGAGACAGGGTTGGGTCTTCTGTTGGAGCCACAGTCAGTGATTCGATATTGTAATTGCGCTGCGCAAACAGGCCCACCACCCGAGACAGGGCCCCAGCTTCGTTTTCCAACAGCACGGCTAAAATGCTTCTCACGATGCCGCCTCTTGAGTCTTACTCAGAATCATATCGCTCATCGCACCGCCTTTGATTGCCATTGGATAAACGTGTTCGTGCGGATCTACCCAGACGTCAACAAACACCAAGCGCTTTTTGTTTTCTTCCGAAAACGCTGCCTCCATGGCCGCATCCAGTTCCAGTGGATCGCTGACCCGGATGCCGACGTGTCCAAATGCTTCTACCAAGGTTTTAAAATCTGGGAGCGAGTCGCTATACGTGCTTTGCGAATGACGTCCACCGTATTGCATATCTTGCCACTGTTTCACCATACCAAGAGCTTGATTGTTCAGATTAATAATTTTAATGGGCAACCCATACTGCAAGCAGGTCGATAGCTCCTGCATGTTCATCATAAACGAACCTTCACCGGTAACGCAGGCGACCACAGAATCTGGGTTACCCATCTGCACTCCCATAGCCGACGGCAGACCGAAACCCATGGTGCCGAGGCCGCCGGAATTGATCCACCGGCGTGGTTCGTCAAAGTGATAGTACTGGGCCGCGAACATTTGATGTTGGCCAACATCCGATGTGACGAAGGCTTCCCCCTCGGTGACCCGATACAGGGATTGGATCGCCAACTGCGGTAAAATGCTCGGATTGTCCTTGGGCTGAATTGCGTGGTTTAAACCGTGCGCACCGCGCCATTGCTCGATTTGTTCCCACCAGTGCGCCAGATATTGTTGCTGCTTTTGTTTTGCAGCCTCATCTCGCTCGGCCTCCTGAGACTGATACACCTCCCACAGCGTATTCAGTACCCAGCCCGCGTCACCGATCAATGAGATATCGCATTGAATGATCTTATTCACCGACGCTGGGTCTACGTCGAGGTGCACAATGGTGGCTTTAGGGGAGAATTTGTCAGGATCGTTGGTTACCCGGTCATCAAATCGTGCTCCAAGCGCCAAAATCAGGTCCGCTTCATGCATCGACATGTTCGCTTCATAGGTGCCGTGCATACCCAACATACCCAAGCTCTGGTAGTCGCTGCCTGGATACGCACCCAGACCCATAAGCGTTGAGGCCACTGGAGCATTCGTGGCTTTAACTAATGCTCGAAGGGACTCTTCTGCATCCGCTTGAATCACACCACCGCCTACATAGAAAACAGGGCGTTTTGCCTTCAGCAGTTCATGCACCGCTTTGTTGATCTGGTTTCGGTCTCCCTCAAAGGCTGGTTTATAAGAGCGCAGGCTTACCTCGCGAGGATACTCATAGGCGTAGGTGGCGCTTGGATCTGTCGTGTCTTTTGGTACATCGATAACCACAGGGCCAGGGCGCCCAGTTGTGGCTATATGGAAGGCTTTTTTAACCACTCCGGGTATCTCTGAGGCATCGCGAACCATAAAACTGTGTTTTACAACCGGACGGGATATACCGACCATATCGGTTTCCTGAAACGCATCAGTACCGATCAGATCTCTCGGCACCTGACCGGAGATGACAACCATGGGAATACTATCCATGTAGGCGGTCGCTATACCCGTGATGGCGTTAGTCGCTCCGGGGCCAGAAGTTACCAAAACCACGCCAGCAGCACCGGTTGAGCGCGCGTATCCATCAGCCATATGGGTTGCCGCTTGTTCGTGCCTGACTAGAATATGCTCGATTTTTTGTTGACGAAAAATCGCATCATAGATGTGAAGCGCGGATCCACCCGGATACCCAAAGATGTACTCAACGCCTTCATCTTGCAGCGCACGAATAAGCATATCGCCACCAGACAGCATTTCGGCCATTTCACTTCCTTGTTCACTTATTGCGGTGTCAGCTGAAAGCCAACGCGACCGTTCGCAGTGCCCGATGTAGAGCGCTGCATTTACATCATCTCTTGTTGCCCTGCTCGCCGCAAAGCAGGGGACAAGCATTCTTCACTCCGTAAAATACATAAGCTCGTAAGCTGTTGATTTTGATACGGACTCACCAGAATAACTTGGGCTTTTTCGGCCCGCCGCGAGCAAGCGCGCTATTCTTGTGATTCGGCGGCTACATGTCAATGTACGCTTGATCACCAGACGTTAGATCAAGCTTATCTATTTAGCGTTAAAGGCAGATCACTGTTGCCATGCGGCCTGTCTGTGCTCGAGCTCCGCGATCATGGATGGCTTGCCGATATGAATAGAACTGATGCCCAGCATAGGTACAGTGCTCGCCGCCATTAATCATACGCACGCCGCTGGCCTGCAGCTGTCGTTTGGCAAGGAGGGGCAGATCGACAAACCGCTTGGTCTCGTCATTCGGGTGATAAGTCACCGCTTCGGGATAAACTGCGATAACCCGGCGCCACACTTCCGCACCCACCTCAAAGTAGGCCGGACCAATGCAGGGTCCTATCCAAGCGCATAGATTGGCTGGAGATGTGGGCAGAGCCTGTACTAACTGAGTTAAAACTTGGTCGAGCAGCCCACGCCAGCCACCGTGAGCTGCTGCAATAATTTCGCCTTGGTCATCTGCCAGCACGACGGGTACGCAGTCGGCCGTTTGAATCGCTAATGCAACGCATTCCCTATCCGTCCACAAGGCATCTGCCCGTGGAGGTACGGCACTCGCCGAGTCGACATAGACGCAGTCACTGCCATGTACTTGATCAATCCATTGCAGTTGAATCGACGATTGAGATTGCTGCTTTACTACAAGTTCGCGCAACCGCTCGCGATTACCCGCGACCAAAGCAGCCTCATCACCCACCTGCAATCCCATATTATTGCTAGCCAAGTCGGGATCGATACTGACCCCACCAAAACGCGTTGTTGTTCCGGCAAAAATTCCCGGTGGCGCTGACCAATCGGCTGGCAGCCAATTGCTATCCGTTTGCATCTGTAGCCAAACTATCCATTAGCGCGGCCAGATCCGAGGGTATTGGTGCTGTGAAGCTGAGCTTTCTAGCAGACCCAGGGTGTACAAACTCCAACCTCAACGCATGTAGGGCTTGGCGCGGGAATTGTTGCAAAAGGGCGACTGTTTCACTTGATGCACCTCTGGGCAAAACACGGCGGCAGCCGTATTTTACGTCGCCTACAAGAGGATACCCAATGCTTTGCATATGCACCCTTATTTGATGGGTGCGCCCACTTCCGAGAGTCACATCGACCGCACTGTGCGCACGATAGCGCTCGCGAACGCGAACGCGACTCTGGGCCGGTTTACCATCCGAGCGAACCACCTGACGAGTGCGCAGCTTTGGATCACGGCCAATCGGTTGATTCACTTCTTGCCCAGCAATCATCACGCCTTCGCAGACGGCTACATACCGCCGATTTACCGCACGATCACTGATTGCTTTAACCAGATGACGGTATGCCCTTGGAGTTGCCGCAACCACCATAACGCCACTGGTATCTTTGTCTAATCGATGCACGATGCCAGCCCTCGCCAGTTGGCTTAACGTCGGGCGATGATGAAGTATGGCATTCACTAACGTACCGTCAGCATTTCCTGCGCCAGGATGCACAACGAGGCCGGGGCTTTTATTCACAACGATGATTTCTTCATCTTCGTACAGGACGTCAAGGGCTATCGGCTGGGCATTATGCCAATCCTCTTTGTGCTCTCGTTGGCCATTCAAAACCAAAGATTCGCCTCCAAACACTTTGTACTTGGGCTTTACGACATCTCCATCCAAAGTCAGCGCGCCATCATTGATCCACCGTGTTAGTTCAGCTCGGGAGAATTCTGCAAACAGTTGAGCAGCCACTTTATCCACCCGCTCGCCAGCCATATCGGCGGGAATAAGCGCTTGGTTGTGAAGTCTCTGGGGATCTAGATCGCTCATAACGGTTGCAACCCTACCGAATTCGGTAAGAATAGCGACTGTGTTAGACGCCTATCGATATTGGTGGCTCCACGAAACCTACTGTTCTTCATCGCAATCAAAGAGGCTTTACTTTGCTCCAATCAACCACCCGTTTGTGGCATGAATTATGGCGCTTGATCGCGTCGCGTGCGTTGCTTCGGCAAAGCCGTCGCGTATTGGCGTTAGCTGTCATTCTATCGACCCTGACCTCGGGCTGCAGCAGCATTCCATTCTTTGGCAAAGACGATGAAGAAGAAGACATAGAGGCCATCGACACCACAGAGGAACGAGTTTACAACCAAGCCCAGCGAGCGCTTCGAAGTTCCAATTTCTCGCTCGCAATTGAACAATTGGAGCTGTTAGAAGCGCGTTTCCCATTTGGTCGCTACGCAGAACAAGCCCAGCTAGAACTGATTTACGCTCATTACCTAACTCAAGATATGGACAGTGCCAGGGCAAACGCAGACCGCTTCATTCGCTTGCATCCCACGCATCCCGATGTCGATTATGCCTATTATCTGAAAGCCCTCTCTGCATATACCTTCCGGGAGGGTTTTCTCGACCGATTATTTTCTGCCGATGCCGCCAGCCGCGACATGGCACCGCTGCGGGAGTCCTATGCAGAGCTGGCCTTGCTGCTGAACGAGTTCCCCGACAGCCAGTATGCTGCGGATGCAAAACAACGAATGCTGCAGCTGCGCGAATTGTTAGCTAGGTCTGAAATTTATGCCGCAGACTATTACTTGCGCCGGGGGGCGTTCGTCGCTGCCGCAAACCGTGGCACCTATGTGATTGAGAACTTTTCTGACACCGAAGCAAGAGCTGACGCACTTGGTGTAATGGTTGAAGCCTATTTCAAGCTAGGTCGCACCGAGGAAGCGAATCGCTCGCTGCGTATCTTGGCGTTAAATCATCCTGAATATCCCGATTTCGATGGGCAAGGAAATCTCGTTTTGGAAGAGCGAATACGCAATCGCGATCGATCTTGGACGAATATCATGACACTTGGCCTGATTGATCGACCTGAAACACCGCCACCGATTACCATCTACTATCCGGACAATGCCCCCTCGCCAATTACGGACGGCGGAGGACGAACTGAACAACCTCCTCAGAAGAAACGCAGCGTGTTTCGGTTCTTGCCGTTTATCGATTAATTCGTACCGCCTAACTCGTATCGATCAACGAACCGGTTCGCCAGGCGTGCAACTCCACGTCTATTTTTTTGCCCCTAACCATGGGGGCTGGAGCTCACCAGGATGCACCGAAAAAATCTTACACTGCTAACAGATCGGGTTTGGACTATTGCGCTTACACTGAAGCCCGCAAAACATCAGGCAACATTGGTGCATCATTACAAATCCGGATTTACGCTGATTGAGTTACTCATCGTCCTTGGCATTCTGGCGATACTCCTGGCCTCGTCAGTCTCCAACCTAATGTCGTCTGCACCGAACACAGCAGTTTCCCAGCAAGCCAAACAACTGCAATCCCTGTTGAGTCATGCTCGCAGTGTCGCGATCGCGAGCAGAAGTCGTGTGTTTGTTTGCGGCGCGACTAAATCTCCTGAATCTTTCGAACAGACCAATGAAACCAGCCTATGCGATCCGCACGGCATTTGGTCGCGAGGAATCAATATCGTACTTGATACCAATAACAGTCTAGCCGTGGATTCTGGTGACCAAATTGCCCTAGACCAACCGGCAATACCTGGCGATATGACTCTTCGCTGGCGCGGCTTTCGAGGCAAAAGCCATATCGAGTTTCTAAACAGCGGCTCAACCTTTTGGCAAAACGGTCGCTTCACTCTCTGCGTTCATTCAAGCCCGGCGAGATCCCGGAACTCGTCATCAACGCTGCCGGACGAAGCTATGTACAGACGCTCGGCATAAACTCCTGCACAGCTTACTGAACCGCGTCCTAAGCTAGCGGGGCCTCCACCGTTATAATCGATACATCGAATGTTATGTCGTTGCCGCTAAGTGGGTGGTTAAAGTCCACTTGCACGGTATCGTCGTAAACCGCTTTGACTACCCCTGGCAGTTCTCCGTCAGGTGCCTGAAATGAAACTACCAAACCCGGCTCCAATGGCTCTTCACTGGCTAAACGGGTAAAAGTTGACCGCGCTAGCAGCCTTACATTGGCTTCAACTCGATCACCAAAGGCTTTTTCGGCAGACACGATTAACTGTGCATCGTCGCCAGCGGCGAGACCGATCAAAGCCTCCTCAAATCCGGGCAGCAAGTTTCCGTCACCTAGGGTCAATGACGCTGGTTTAGCTCGTCGCGTCGTGTCTATCTCTTCGCCGCCGGGCATCAATAGTGCGAAATGAAGAGTAATGCGTGAGCCCATTTTAATTTTTTCCTTGGGCCCGTCGGAGGATGCGATGATGTCTGCCATACGGATTGCCGTTTATCTAGTCGAGTCAAGGGACAGTTTGCTGGGTAGACCAACGTTTGCAAGGCGACTGTTGAACCCTTTGTTCACCCTAGTCGTAGACCTACAAAGCCCTCGGCGATTACTAAAGCGAGCTTCGTCGATGCGTCTTTCTTCAAGCGGGATTAGGCGCCCGACTCTCTCGAACCATCAACACGATCCAGATCGCTACCCCGCAAAATAGTGCGGAGTCCGCTACGTTGAACGCGGGGAAAATGTGCTGCTCGTAATGTACTAATATGAAATCTACGACATAGCCATTGACTAAGCGGTCGTAAAGATTACCCAAGGCCCCTCCCATAATTAGAGCGTACACGAGGCCCATCCAGCGCTCGCTGCGCGCCAATCGAGCCAGCTCTCTTAAGATATAGCCACAAAAGCCAAGGCCAAGCGTGACGAAGAACCAACGCTGCCAACCGCCAGCATCGGCCAAAAATGAAAACGCAGCGCCTGCATTGTGCCAGCGCACCCAAGCAAAGAACGGCAGTATCTGGATACGTTCGCCGTAAAACATCTCGGTAACCACCACCCATTTACTCGTTTGATCGAGCGCAAAAAGCGCTACGACTAACCATAGCCAGCGCCAGCGCCACGGGTCTAGGCCGCTGTGATCTTGCAAATCAGATGGAGACCGGTTTGGCATTAGGGGGCGTCAGCATTGCTCTGACCGGCAAAGTAGCTTCGTGCTTGTTGCAAGTCCAAAGAGATCTGATGCCTGAGGGCGTCAATGGATTCAAAGGCTCGCTCTTCGCGCAGTTTCTTTTCGAAAGTTACCTTGATGAGGTCGCCATAAAGGTTCCCCGCGTAATCAAAAATGTGCACCTCAAGCAGGGGCTCTTTGCCATCCACTGTTGGCCTTACACCGATATTCGCGATACCTTCTTTTAGCTTATTGCCGACTCCCTCTACGGTTACGCAGTAGACACCTTCAAGTGCTGCCTGGTATCGCTGCAAGCGGATATTTGCGGTGGGCACGTCGAATTGCCGCCCGAGCTGCCGCCCATAAACAACTCGCCCCATGATGAAGTATTCATGCCCTAACATCTCAGTGGCAGAGGCAAAATCGCCTGCTGCCAAGGTCTGTCTGATCAGTGTCGAGCTAATGCGCTGCTCATCAGTGAGTAAGGTCGACATAGCACTAACTTCGTATCCGTACTGCTGGCCGTATCTATCAAACAGCGCGAAGTCACCCTCACGCCCGCGGCCAAAACGAAAGTCATCCCCGATCACAACATGCTTTGCACTCACTTGATCCACAATGAAGTCTTTTGCAAACCATTCGGCTTCAATGTTGGCGGTCTGCTCATTGAAGGGTAGGCAGAGCAGGCGATCCAAGCGCGTTTGGCTCAACAGATGAACTTTTTCTCTAAAACGAGTCAATCTGGCTGGCAATTTACTGCCTGCAAAAAATTCTCGAGGTTGGGGTTCAAAGGTCATCAGCATGCTCGGCACTCCGTGTGCTCGCGCGCATTCACACAGCGCATCAATCAGCTGCAGGTGGCCTCGATGAACACCATCAAAGTTGCCTACTGTCAGCACACAGCCTCGATGCCGTGGGCGAATATTGTGAAGGCCGTTAATGATTTCCATAAGCGATTATAGGCAGATGCTTCATCTTTCGTCAGTCGGTCGCGGCCACAAAGTGTTTGGGGCGCACACCGAGCAACAGTAAGACCAGCACATAGCCAGAAAAGCCCAAAGTGCAGATCAGTAAAATTTGCATCGCGCGATCGACGGCGGACATGGCGAGCCACTGTTGCAGACTAAACGTGCTATCGCCGAAGAAACCCAGACCGTATAGCAGGCCAAGACCGAGGACCGAGCAAGCAATGAGAGTGCGAGCTAAGACAAATACCAATTTGGCATCAAAACGTATCCACCCTCTATGGTGCAGCCCTAAGTATAGCAAACCAGCGTGGGTCCAAGCTGAGAGCGCCGTGGCCAATGCCAAACCCACATGCCCCAGCCATTGGAACGTTGCCAGGCTACCGACCAAATTCACAACCACGGCTATGGCGGCATAACGAAAAGGTGTCCGAGTATCTTGGTGTGCAAAAAAGGCGGGGGCCAGCACCTTGACCAGCACGAAAGCAGGGAGCGCGATGGCGAAGAACTCAAGAGCCTGACCAGCCATCACCACATCATTTGCTGTCATCGCCGATCCTACGAAACTCATGTACAAAAAAGCGAGTAACGGCTCTGCCAATAAGAACAGGGCGATGGCTGCTGGCAACCCCAACATCAACCCTAAGCCAAAGCCCCAGTTCACCGTGCGCAGAAAACCCGACGTGTCATCAGCCGTTACCAAGCGGGACAAGTGCGGCAACATGACCGTACCCAAGGCTACAGCGATGAGACCTACGGGTAGTTCTAGCAGGCGGTCTGCGTAATAGAGCCAAGCAATACTCCCGGTCGCTAGGGTGGATGCGATCATCGTATTCACCAAGGCATTGATTTGCCCAACGGACGCAGAAAACACCGCTGGAACCAACAACTTGCCTACCTGCTTTACGCCGGGATGCTGGAGCCGAGCCTTGGGCGCTGGCAGCAGGTTTAAACGCGCCAGAGCTGGCAGTTGCATCAGCCACTGAACAATACCGGCAATCAACACTCCCCATGCGAGAATCACAATCGGCTCTTCGTCTACGACACCAAGCAAGGCGACGATTGCTGCCATGATTAAACAGACATTCAACATCACTGGCGTGAAAGCCGGCAGCGCGAAACGTCCGTGTGCATTGAGCAGTGCGCCTGCGTAAGCCGTTAGTGAAATCAATCCAAGATAGGGGAAAGTAATTCTCACCAGCTGGGTCAACTGCGTAAATTGCTGCGAGTTATCAAGAAATCCTGGCGCAAACAATGCCGACAAGGGTGCCGCCAAAACGACACCTGCGAACACCACTAAAAATAGGGTCAACGCGAAGAACCCAGAAAGCTCTGCCAGAAACAAGCGAAGCGCACCAAGGCCCTGCGCTTTATATTCCACCAACACTGGCACGAAGGCTTGATTGAAAGCCCCCTCAGCAGATAATCGCCGGAAAAAATTTGGAATGCGGAACGCGACAAAAAACAGATCCGCTACTGCTGACGCGCCAAAAAGATAGGCAAGAACGACATCGCGTACTAGCCCGCTGATGCGGGAAAGCAAAGTCATCCCCGCAACGGTTCCCGCTCGCTGATTCAGAGGCGCTTCCTTCGCCTCAGGGTCATCGGTCAATTGCCCTTTACCTGCATTCTCAGGCTTTAAATGTTCGTCCTTAATTTCAGCTTCCTTTGCAGCGCGGTTGACATATCACCGACGCGACGGCATATTCCCGCCTCATTTTTCTGGTCCTCAATAGGAGCTACCTTGGCTAATAGTCCACAAGCACGCAAGCGCGCAAAGCAATCTGAAAAGCGCCGAGCACAGAACGCGAGCCAACGATCCATGGTTCGGACCTACATCAAACGAGTTCATGGTGCCGTTGAGGCCAATGATGCAGAAGCCGCGGGCACAGCGTTATCGCAGGCCGTGCCGATCATAGACAAAATGGTCTCGAAGGGCATCATGCACAAAAATCAGGCAGCACGGCAAAAATCACGGCTGAACAAGCGCGTCAAGACACTCTCTGCTTAATATTTGCGCGACTCCGGCTGGGGTGTCATGCGCTCTGAAGGCTCGCTTTCTTTCGCACGTTAGGGTGGCCCATCGTTTGTAGACCGATCCGCGCGATCATGGCTATATCAGCACCAAATTATCTCGATGCACCACCTCGGCTTCTGCCGCATAGCCGATAGCCTGAACATATTGCGCGCTAGCCAATCCTTTGATTGTGTCAACCTCTTGCGTCGAATAGTTAGCCAGCCCCTGGGCGATCATCCGACTTTCGTGATCGACACAACGTACTACATCGCCGCGCTGAAACTCCCCGCGCACCTCAACGATACCAACGGCTAGCAAGCTGACACCTTTTTGCTGCAGCGCTTCGACCGCACCCGCATCAATGACGATATCTCCTTTGGCTCGCAGTTGCCCGGCAATCCAACGCTTACGTGCTGCCATGGGCGACACCTCGGCATGGAGCAGAGTGCCAACGTTCTCGCCTGCGATCAGCCGCGTGAGTATCTGAGGTTGCTGACCCGACGCAATGATCGTGTGGGCGCCGGATCGAGCAGCAAGCCGCGCTGCGCGAATCTTTGTCACCATGCCGCCACGACCGAGCGAACCGGCACTCTCGCCAGCTAAAGCAGCTAAGCCTAGATCTGTAGCCAGCGCACTTTCGATTCGCTGAGCGTTCCTATCGATTCGAGGATCGGCACTCAGCAAACCTTCAACATCGGTTAAAATCACCAGCAAATCCGCTTCCACAAGATTAGCCACCAGCGCTGCCAGCGTATCATTGTCGCCAAAGCGAATTTCATCCGTAGCCACGGTGTCATTTTCATTAATGATTGGCACAACAGCCATATTTGTCAGCGTCTTAAGGGTCGCTCTGGCGTTGAGATAGCGCTGTCGGTTCGCTAAGTCTTCGTGGGTAAGCATGACCATGGCTGATCCGCAGCCAAGTTTCTTCAACGCCTCTTCATAGGCTTGCATCAACCCGATTTGCCCCACCGCTGCTGCTGCCTGGAGACGATGCACCTCTTCGGGGCGACTCGCCCAACCCAAGCGTTTACAGCCCTCTGCAATGGCGCCTGAGGAAACCAGAATAACTTCCTTACCCTGCTGGATAAGTCCCACAAGATTTGCACAATATGCATCGATCTCTGATCGGGCCAATCCGGTTTCCAAGCTGGTTAATAGTGAACTGCCTACTTTGACCACAATACGCTTTGCGCTGGCCAAATCACCGCGACCGATAATGGCACTACTCTCTGACATAGATCACCTCAGTTTCAGGCTCATCTGAATCGTTATCGGAATCTTCACTGTCATCAAGTTCTCCATCGAGCAGGTCGCCCCGCCGCTGATGGCGCATCTGCTCAGAGTGGGCAAAAACATCATCGCTAATGCGCTGCTCTAGACCGGCCTGCTGCGCTGCAAACTCCTCGTCCTCTAAGCCCTGAAGGCGTTGTTCCGACAAGAACTGCATTAAAGAATTTTTCAATGTTTCAAGACCAATATCGCCAAGCGCGGAAACACTCAAAATAGGTCGATCGGGAAACATTTCTGTCATGTCCTCTATGAGCGCATCCAGCTCCTTTTGAGGCAACTGATCCACTTTCGACAAAGCCAACCAGATCGGGCGCTCCGTCAGGGCTTGAGAGTACTCGGCCAGCTCTTGTTCAATTGCTAGGGCATTATCAATCGGATCACTCTGATCCTCTGGCTGAACGTCAACAAGGTGTAGTAGTACTTTAGTGCGGGATAGGTGCCGCAGGAATTGCGCACCTAGGCCGGCACCTTGAGCGGCCCCAACAATCAAGCCAGGAATATCTGCCATAACAAAACTGGCATCCGCCGCCACTCGCACTACCCCAAGGCTTGGGGCGAGCGTCGTGAATGGATAATCAGCAACCTTTGGATTAGCGGCCGACACTTGTCCGATTAAGGTGGACTTGCCCGCATTCGGCAACCCAAGCAGGCCGACATCCGCGAGCAATTTTAGCTGTAAGCGCAATCGTCGAAGGTCGCCCTGATGGCCTGGGGTGGTCTTTCTTGGAGCTCGGTTTGTGCTCGTTTTAAATGTGGCATTCCCCAACCCTCGGGCACCACCCTCAGCCACCAGCAGTGTTTGCGCCGCAGTGCTGAGATCACCCAAGACTTCTAATGTTTCTTCATCGACAACGGTCGTTCCCAGGGGAACTTTCACATAAGTGTCCTCACCCCCGGCACCAGTCTTATTGCGGCTGCCGCCACCTTGACCATTGCGAGCCTGATAGGACGGCTGGTAGCGAAAATCAATCAGCGTGTTGAGTGCCTGATCTGC
>CAJWZG010000057.1 GCA_913049565.1 uncultured Gammaproteobacteria bacterium | reverse complement strand
ATGGAGTCTTTAAAAATATAGGCAGCTCCCAGAGCAACCACCGAAGCCCACAAGATACCGTTGAGACTGGCTACGAAAAACTCGCGGTTGAGTAGCCACAGCAAATTTCTTCTGGCGAGTTGACCGGTAGCCTGACCGCGAATGACTAACGTGAGCGTTTGCGTGCCTGCAATGCCGCCCATGCTCGCAACGACAGGCATCAATACCGCTAAGGCAACAACTTTTATAATGGTTTCTTCAAAAAGGCTGATCACAACGGCCGCCATAAGAGCCGTGACAAGATTGATGCCTAACCAAAGTGCGCGTCGGCGCACTGCCCGACGAACGGGCGCAAAAGTGTCCTCGTCGACCAGTAGGCCTGCAGGCCCGAGAACGGCCTCTTCTGCATCTTCAATAATGACGTCTACGACATCGTCGATTGTAATTCTTCCTACAAGACAATCTGCGTCATCGACCACTGGCGCTGATATCAGGTCATGTTCGGAAAACAATCGCGCCACCTCGGTATCCGATGTGTTCACGTGAATCGCGGGTTCTTCGCTGTTCATGATCTCTCGAACCGTGACCGATGGGTTGGCAGTCAGCAATTTCGTTATCGGCAGCACGCCGAGATATTCGTCTCGGCTGTTAACGACAATGAGTGTATCCGTGGTTGCAGGCAAATCACGGCGCAGTCGCAGGTACCTCAAAACCAATTCCGCCGTATGCCTAGGCCGGACCGTAATTGTATCCGTGTTCATAAGCCCGCCAGCACTGTCCTCAGCGTATGAGAGTACTGATTCCAATCGAGCGCGGTCAGCGCCGCTAAGGCTCTCCAGTACCTGTGCGGAAATCGTTTCAGGTAACTGTTGAAGAATATCTGCAAAATCGTCGGTATCGAGATCTTCCGCGATAGACACCAATTGTGCGGTGTCCATGGCCTCTAAGAATTCCGCACGCACGTCATCGTGCAGATGCTGTAGTGTTTGGCTGCGGTTTTCCTCGTCGATTAACCCCCAGATGATTCGCCGGGTTTCAGGGTGATTGGCTTTAAGCGTGCCTGCAATTTCGCTTGGACGCAGAGAGGCCAGGGATACTTTGATATCTGACGTGCTGCCACGACTGATACTTTCGAGTATCTCCTCGAAACGCTGCTGATCCGAGGTCATGTCTCATCCATTTCGTTGAATCCGGCCTCTATTAGTTCAATCAATGCAGCGAAAGCTGCTTCCTCGTCTTCGCCCTCGACGAGAAGCTGAATCTGGCTACCTACCGGCGCACCAAGCAGCAGCAGACTCATAATGCGCTTTGCGTCCGCCTCGACACCATCGGCGTTGACTAGTAGGGAATTGGCAGCGAAATTTTTGGCGGTATCCACCAATTTAGACGCTGCTCTGGCGTGTAAGCCAAGTGGGTTAACGATAGTAAGGTTGGTTTTTCGCATAACACTTGTTAGAAAGTGGATTCAGCTGAAATTTAGCTAATGAGGGTCGAGCTCGCGATGTCGCACGAGTACTTGATCAAAACTAGCAGCGAAATGATTCGTTAGGCGGTCGGCCATATAAACGCTGCGATGTTGACCGCCCGTACATCCAATGCCGATCGTGAGGTAAACCCGGTCATTGTCGGCAAAGCGGGGTATCCAGCTTTCTAAGTAGTTTGCGATGTCTGCAAACATTTCATTCACGAGGCTCTTGGATTCTAGGTACTTTGCCACTTCCTCATGTAAGCCACTCAGTGGCCTCAGCATTGGTTGCCAGTGAGGGTTCGGCAGGCACCGCAAGTCAAAAACGAAATCGGTATCCACGGGTATCCCATGTTTGAATCCAAACGAACGAAACAACAAACTAATTGAGGCGCCCTCATTTTCAAGTACACGATTGACGACCTGTTCACTTAGGTTCTTTGAGGAAATCTTCGTCGTGTCGATAGTCAAACTAGCGAGATCAGCAACGCTCGCAAGTATTGCAGCCTCTTTATCGATGGCCTCACGCAGATCGATATCCGCACCGGTAAGCGGATGCCTTCGGCGGGTTTCGCTAAAACGTTTGACTAGGGTAGGGCTCAGGGCGTCCAGATACAGAACCTGCGTGTCGACGCCCTGCTGCCGCAGCTCTATCAGCAACTCAGGAAACTCCTCAAGGCCAGGGCTGCGCGCATCGATACAGACGGCGATTTTGGAGATCGCTCCGGGGAAAGCGTTCGCGTAGCGGCTCACAAGATCGCTCAAGAGCCCAACGGGTAGGTTGTCCACACAATGATATCCCGCGTCTTCCAGAGTGCGCAGAGCAGTCGATTTACCAGAACCAGAGCGACCACTGACGATAATGAGTTTCATGCGAATTTTCGATCGGCGTCGTTTGAGGTTAGTCCAGCATCTATTTCAAGCAAAAGAGCATGCAGTGCCTCATCTGAGTTTGCTTGGCGAAGCAACGCCAGGTTAGACGGATTTGAGAACAGCCCTGCCAATCTTTGCAGCGCCAAGATATGAGCTTTCTTTTCGTCTCGAGGCACGAGTAACACAAAAACTAGGTCTACTGGCAGGTTGTCCGGCGCTTCAAAATCAACTGGCTGAGCTAGCGTGTAGAAGGCCCCGAAGATTTCTTGCCGGTCGGTTCGGCAGTGGGGAATCGCCACTCCTGCGCCAAGGGCTGTGCTGCCCAAGCGCTCTCGTTCAACTAAGGCGTCGAAAATCTGATCAATGGCCTCTTCATCTTCGGCCAAGGCTGGATCAACCAGGTCTTTAGCAATAGCTTGAAACAAGCGTTTGCGACTACCAACTTGGCAGCCGCAATGGACTGACGCAGGTTGGATCAAATTGTCGATAGTAAATACTTCGCTCATGCCCACAAAATCTCGTTGAGTGCCCACTAAATTTTCATAATGCCTGACGCGCCGTAGGGCGGCGCCGGACTAGAACTTGGTGCGATGCTTTGGATGCAAATGCAAAAAAGCATGCCGCTGCCCCGCCAACTACAAACTAGTCAAGTCGTATGTCTTGACGCCCGTTGGTGACTACCATTGTGGCGAGCAACTGATTTTTCTTTGTGCTTCAGCAACTGTCGATCCATCCTGTCAGACAGCCGATCAATCGCTGCGTACATATCGTCAGCGTTTGCGTTAGCGAATAGCTCAGCCCCGGGTACATGAGCGGTAGCTTCTGCCTGATGGCTGTGTTTTTCAATATTGAGTACTACATGCATGTGCGTTATGACGTCGCTGTGGCGCTCTAGTTTGCGCATTTTTTCTCTAACGAAGTGCTGCAGGGCTTCGGTGAGATCGATTTGATGGCCTGTGATGTCGAGTTGCATAAACTTCTCCTTAATGGACTAGGATAGGCAAAGTACGCGTGACGCTGTAAGCGCAAGTTAGACTAACTGTTTCCTCTCGTTGGATGGCGGTATTGACAATGACTCTCGGTATTTCGCCACGGTACGGCGCGCCACATTGATATCTTGCTCCGCGAGTATTGCTGCGATTTTACTATCACTCAACGGTTTGCGAGGATTTTCTTCCGCAGTGACTTTGCGAATTAGTGCTCTAATCGCCGTACTGGAAACTTCGCCTCCTGTAGAAGTGCCAACATGAGAGGAAAAAAAGTATTTCAGCTCAAAGAGACCTTTCGGCGTCGCGAGATACTTTCTATTCGTCACTCTTGAAATCGTCGACTCGTGAAGATCCACCTGCTCAGCAATATCGGCCAAGATGAGGGGTTTCATTGCTTCAGGCCCATGCTCGAGAAAATCTTTCTGCACCTCAACGATCTTAGAAGCCACTTTGAGTAGTGTGTCATGACGCGTTTGCAGGCTTTTCAAAAACCATTTGGCTTCTTGCAAATTGTCTCTGAGATAGTCTTTGTCTGGCCCAGAGGGAATACTCTTGATCAAGCCGGCATAAGCGTTGTTGATGCGGACTTTTGGTAGGGTTTCGGGGTTCAATTCGACTAGCCAAGCCCCTTTATGTTTCCGGACGAGTACGTCGGGTATTTCGTAATCGCCATTTTCTTCTAATAGTGCCGTACCCGGCCTCGGTTGAAGAGTGCGGATCAGTGCAACAACGTGGCTGAGCTCAGACTCACTTAACTGTGTTTGGCGCACTAATGCTGAAAAATCCTTGCTGCCAAGAATATCCAGGTGTTCGCTGACCAGTAACGTCGCTTCGTTCAGCCATGGCGTATCTTCATCAAGTTGTGCAAGTTGCAGAAGTAGGCACTCTCGCAGATCTCTTGCCCCAACCCCTACGGGGTCGAAGTTCTGAATTCTATGGAGAATCTGCTCTACCTCTTCCTCGGTGGGCAGCATGTCGGTGGTTTCGGCGTTGTTAGCAAGGGTTGTGCAAATGTCTTGTAGCGAAGTGCCCAACAACCCGTCTTGAGTGATTTCGTCAATAATTGCTAGGGCGATGACACGATCAGATTGCGCCATCGGCGTCAGATTCAGCTGCCAAAGCAGATGGCTTTCGAGGGTCTCCTCCGCGCTGTCGTTGCTGCCAACATCGTAGTCACTGTCGCCAGAAGAGCCTGTCGGCGACTGTGGATAGACGTCGTCCCAATTTGAATCTACCGGGATATCGTCCGCCAAGGGCTCTTGCAGTTGATCACTCACCTCAGATTCTGCAATTCCGTCCATGGAGACGTCTGTAACATTATTGGAGATCATTTCTTCACCGAAGGCATCGGGCAGGTCGGAGTTATCTGATTCGGCCTCAGCGAAACTGTCATCGAAGTCGCTGCGTGTTTCGTTTGTCAACGAGTCCGAGGTATCGTGAACTTGGTCGATGTCCTGCTGTTCTTGCTGTGCTCCGTCAGTTTCGTGATCTGACGATTCAGACCAGTCATCCTCTGACTCAAGCATAGGATTGGCTTCAATGTTGTCCTGAATTTCCTGTTCGAGTTCCAATGTGCTCAACTGCAGCAAGCGTATAGCTTGTTGCAGCTGCGGGGTCATCTTTAACTGTTGCCCCAGTTTTATGGAAAGACTTTGTTTCATTGAAAACGTTAATACCCATCCCGCTTTGCGTGCCGCTTATTGCCGATAAAAACGAAAAAAATTGCTAGAACATCGCTGCAATTGCAGGCCGGCAGCTGCGGTAGAGGCTTCACACATGACGTTAGCCGACCCTGGGGCAGAGGTTAAGCAAATTCCTTGCCAAGATAAACATTTTGCACCGTGGTATTGGCAAGTATATCGACGGGGGGGCCCTCAGCGATCACCTGTCCTTGGTGGACAACATAGGCACGTTGGCAGATATCCAAAGTTTCTCGAACATTGTGATCAGTGATCAATACTCCGATTCCGCGAGCGGCTAGATTAATGATTTCTGTCTTTATGTCATTGACTGAAATTGGATCAACACCCGCAAAGGGTTCATCGAGCAACATGAAACTTGGGCCGGTTGCCAACGCTCTTGCGATCTCAAGTCGCCGCCGCTCACCTCCACTGAGGCTTTGGCCAAGGCTATCGCGAACCGCCTGAAGGCTGAACTCGTTAAGCAGTGCCTCCAGTTTTTCTCCTCGACGGTGCTCATCCAGATCTTGATTGAGTTCAAGCATCGCTCTGATGTTGTCTTGCGTGCTCAAAGATCGAAAGACGCTGGATTCCTGAGGCAGGTAACCGAGTCCATGTGCTGCCCGCTGATGCATGGGCGCGCTCGATAAGTCTTTGCCGTCTATAAAGACTTGACCCGAATCGGCTTGCACGAGTCCTACCATGGTGTAGAAGCAAGTGGTTTTACCTGCTCCATTAGGCCCGAGTAAGCCGACAATCTCTCCACGACCTACTGTCAGAGAAATATCTTCGACAACGGTTATACCGCTATAACTTTTTCTCAGTGCGGTGGCTTGTAGGCTCATTGGTTAGATGATTTCTCGGTTGCATTATCGTCAGGTAACGAGAGCTGCATCCTTACTCGTTCTGTCTTGGTGGAATCTCCGGTCGCGTCCAGTTTGCCGAGCGCCAAATTGTAGCGAATGGAATCCCCTCGTATCTCGTTACCCCCTTGGTTGAGCGCGGCAGCGCCAGATAACTCGAGCAAGCTCGTTTCAGGCAAGAAAACGATCGTTTTTGCCCGGGCTGTCGTACTTTCGTTTGTGCCCTCTTTTTGTTGCCGAAAACCTGCGGGCTCACCGTTCGTTGTAATTCTTTTAACCCCGTCATCATTCATCAGAACTAATACTCGATCACCAGTGATACGCATGCCATCCATCGAAGCGATCACGTTGCCAGAGTACTCGATGGTGTTTTCTGCCTCTAGGAAGACAGCTGTATCTCCTTCAATGAACAGTTCTCCTTGAGCACTTTCTGCCGATTGACTGGCTTGGGCGTAGGGATTTAATAAAACGGTTACTGAGGCTAAACAGAGAGCTGTAGCGACATGAGAAAGCAGTTTATTTGTCAATTTTCGAGGCCCCGCTGACGTCTTTAAGAAAAAGGGTAGTAAACACACGCTGGTTAGTGTTCTTGGCAAAGATAACGGAGCCTGTTTGCAAGTCGAGCTCAAAACCAATGCTTCTGGTAATAAATCGCCTATGTCGCAACTCGACTTGCGCTGTGGTGATGGCTCGTTGTTGGTTAGGGTACACGCTCAAGCGAGCCGTAGAAAAATCGAGCGCTCGGTCTGCACTGCCGTCATTTGTGCTCACCTGAACGTTGCCCAATAACTCTAATTCTTCGCCGTCCGCAGGCACACTGTCCACGCCCGCAGATTGAGTAATATTGCCCTGCTCGGAAGTAATCAGCCATGGCGTTGCTCGCTCTCTAGTGAGTCGGATCGCCGGCTCGAAAACCCGAGTTAGGTTTTGCCAATGATATTGCTCTAGGGAAAGGGCGTTGACCTCATACACCAATCCGCCAGTGTCGGAAAATACCTGCCAAGTGACGCCCGTCGCGGAACTCGAAGGCTCTAAGGCTTTGGCATAGTCTGGATCGCCCTCGAATCCGTTGATTGAGGCAAATTCGTGGGTGTCTAGGGGTTGAATCTGAAAGATCGCCAAAAAAGCGATGCCAACGATCGCGGTGGCTCCTGCTAAGGGTATGGGTATGATCGAAAACAAAGAGTGGCGTTTGGGGTTCAGCATCAAATTAAAGCGTTAGACCAGTAGATCATCGCAGCAACTATTCAAACGGCCATCGATCTTGGGCGCGTAGCAAAAGCTCCGCTAGTTCTACGATAGCTCCGTCCCCGCCCTGCCGCCGTGTAACAAATTGGGCCTTTGACAAAACGGCCGGGTGGGCGCTGGCAACAGTCGCGGTCAGCGCGACTGATGGGTGTTTGAATAATTGTAGATCTTGGATGTCATCACCGATAGCGCACAAATTTTCCTTAGGGAATCCTTGTGCGATGAGTAGATCCAAAGCGCGGGCTTTATCAGCAACACCTTGCTGGAGAAAGGTGATCCCTAATTCTTCGGCTCTTCGCTGCACGATGTTTGATTGCCTGCCGGTAATAATTGCTAGGGTGATCTCCTGCGAAGCCAGCAGCTTCAGGCTGGCACCATCTTGGACGTGAAAGTGTTTTTGCTCAGAGCCGTCAGAGCCATAGATGATCTTTCCATCGGTCAATACGCCATCCACATCGAGCACCAACCCGCGGATAGTGTTCGCAAGGCGATACAGAGGCACTAAAGTTTCATCCATCGTTGCAGCCTACGCTTGCTGTATTAGCAGAAGGTTGTAGCCAATCCAGGCTAGCAGCATAACGAAACCTTCGAATCGAGTAATCACGGCGCGGGAGTTTAAACCATAGGCAAAGAGCGCGAGCATGAGCGTTAAAGCCAGCATCATTCCGCTGTCGCGCCATAGTGCGGTAAAGTCGAGCGCTGTCGAGCTGATCAAGCCCGGTACGGCAAGTACGGCGAGAATGTTGAGAATGTTGGAACCAACAATGTTGCCGATCGCTATATCTGAGTGGCCTTTGATAGCTGACCCTACGGTGGCTGCGAGCTCGGGTAGACTCGTGCCGATCGCCACAATTGTAAGCCCAATTATCATGCTGCTGATGCCGAGTTCGATCGCAATCTCCGTCGCCGCGTATACCAACAGTTGGGCTGAAGCTAGCAAGACCGCAAGGCCAACTAATAGCCAGAGTATTGCCGAACCCTGGCGCATTACTGGCAGCTCTTCCACCTCGCTCGCGAGACCGCTTTCTGCAGGATCGATATTTCTTTCTGAACGCAGCAGTTGCCACAAAATATAGGCAAGGCCTGCTAGCAGGATTAGGCCGTCAACAAAGCTCAGCTCGCGGTCGAACAGCAGCACAACCGCTAGCGCCGTGGCCCCTAGCAACCAGGGAAGTTCCCTGCGCAGCACATTCTTCGAAAAGGGCAATGGAGCGATGATTGCGGTAATACCCAGTACGAGTCCGATATTGGCAATGTTGGATCCGATGGCATTACCAATGGCAAGTATTGCGTTGCCCTCCAAAGCGGCCGTTAGTGCGACAACAATCTCGGGTGCCGACGTGCCGAGCGAGACAACGGTTAAGCCAATGACAACGTTAGAAACCCCCAAATTGGTTGCCGTCGCCGCCGCTCCGGACAAAAATTTGTCTGCACTCCAAATTAGGGCGGCGAAGCCGACAATCATTAACAGTAAGTTGACCCACATTCGGGGATATCCTTTTTGCATGGCGATGAAGGCGATAGGTGCCGCCAACGCTAAGCGATTTCATACTTTGTGAGGGAGCGTTGTTTACAAAATAATTAATAACGGTGTTATCTAGCCCTTTCGTCACTAAGACGGGCATGATTTCTATTGGTCAGCACCCAGCGGTGATAACTGGTCGCCGGAATGTTTGTCACTTTAATCGCATACCCGACCGGAGCCAAGGTAAGAGTGGTCAGCATTTTTTTGTTGCAAGATGCAGCGAACGCCAGCGGACGTGCAGTAAACCAAGTCCCTGGCTGCGTTTGTAGCAAGATGCTCGGTGTCGTGCCGATCGATAATGCGTAAGATAGAGAAATATCCTCCGGCATGGCGATAGTCATTGTTGGTAGGCAGTTAAAATATTCGGAAGCCGAGATATGCAGGACGAAGTGCAGAGAAGAATCGAAAGTGCGATCCCGGATTCGCAAGTGCTAGTCGAAATAGATGGCAACCGCGCTAGCATCTCAGTTACCAGCCCTCTTTTTGACGGAATGAGCCGGGTGAAAAAACAGCAGGAAATATATGCCTGCATTGAGGATTTAATCGCCAGCGGCGATTTACATGCAGTAACGATAAAAGCAGAAGCACCGTAGGCGACCGTGGACAAGCTTCAAATAGAGGGCGGCATACCGCTGAACGGTAATGTTCGCATAAGCGGCGCCAAAAATTCGGCTTTGCCGATCTTTGCAGCCTCCTTACTGACGGCTGAATCGGTGAGCATTTCAAATTCGCCGCATTTGCACGATGTGACCACGATGATCGAACTGCTTGCCTGTCTAGGTGTAGAGGTCACGCTGAACGAACGGATGCAGGTAGAGATAGCGGCCACGCACCTGCACAGCAAGCGCGCGCCATACGAGTTGGTCAAAACCATGCGAGCCAGCTTCTTGGTGTTGGGTCCGCTGCTAGCCCGGTTCGGTGAGGCCGAAGTGTCGCTGCCTGGCGGTTGTGCTATTGGGTCTCGTCCTGTTGACCAACACATTAAAGGTTTGGAAGCACTCGGTGCCGAGATTGAGGTAACAGATGGATATGTTCGAGCGCGTACCGATGGGCGGCTGATTGGTTGCGATGTGCATATGGATGTAGTGACCGTTGGAGGAACGCAAAATCTTATGATGGCTGCGACCTTGGCTGCGGGGACTACCCGACTGTTCAACGCGGCATGTGAACCTGAAATCGTCGATTTAGCGAACTTCCTGAATTCGCTTGGAGCACAAGTGACCGGTGAAGGGACGTCGACTATCGAAATACAAGGCATCGAGCGTCTGCACGGAGGGTCGCATACGATCATGCCCGACCGAGTAGAGGCAGGCACCTACCTGGTGGCCGCGGCAGTTACAGGGGGTAAAGTGCGCTTGCGCGATGTCGATTCGCGCACGCTGGGAGCCGTGCTCGACAAACTTCATCAGGCGGGGGCTGACATACAGGTAGGCGATAACTGGATCGAATTGGATATGGGTGGTCGTCGGGCGAAGGCAGTCGATATTGAGACATCGCCCTATCCTGGGTTCCCGACCGATATGCAGGCGCAGTTTATGACACTTAACGCACTCGCCGAGGGCACGGCTACTATTACAGAGAACATATTTGAGAATCGGTTTATGCACGTACATGAAATGAAGCGGCTTGGTGCAGAGATTGAACTGCACGGCCACTCTATGGCGGTTGTGCACGGCGTCAAAGAACTTCGAGCTGCGCCAGTGATGGCTACTGACCTTAGGGCGTCTTCCAGCTTGGTTTTGGCGGCTCTAGCTGCGGTCGGTACGACAACGATCGATCGGATTTATCACATTGATCGTGGTTATGAGACCATTGAAGAGAAGTTAGGTCAGATCGGTGCAAAAGTACGCCGAGTCTCCTAGGTTGGCCGAATAAAATTGAGTAGCACATGGGATTAGTCATTGCCTTGAATAAAGGGCGTATTTTTGAAGAATGTTTGCCGTTGTTGGCGGCCTGTAAGATTCAGCCTAGCGACGACCCGAAGAAATCACGCAAGTTGATTTTTGACAGCGTGTCGGGCGGCCACAAAATCATCGTCGCACGCTCAGCAGATGTTCCGACCTATGTTGAGAATGGCGTCGCTGATGTTGGCATTACCGGTAAAGACACGATCTTAGAGTATGGCGACGACATGACCTTTTATGAGCGCCTTGACCTTAAAATCGGCGCGTGTCGAATGATGACAGCTGGCCCCGTCGGTGTGGTGGAGCCCGAACAAGGCATCCGTGTGGCATCTAAGTTTGTCAATATCGCGCGCAAACATTACCAAAGCCAGTCCAAACAGGTCTCGATTGTAAAACTCTCGGGAGCCTTAGAAATTGCTCCCCTACTTGGGCTATCCGATTGCATCGTAGACATCGTAGACACGGGGAATACGCTGAAAGCGAATGGACTGGAAGCACGGGAGACCATCTGTGACATCAGCACGCGGCTTATCGTCAATCGGGCATCGATGAAAACTAAGTTTGACGCGGTTCAGTTATTGATTCAGCAGCTAGAAGAGGCGATCAATACTAACGAAGCCGGCGATATAGCCTGACGTCCATGCGCAAGTTAGATGCAACAAACCCTGAATTTGCCGATCAGTTAGCTCAGCTGTTGGCCTGGGACATGAGTGTCGACAGTGATATCGATGTCACGGTTGCTCAAATCATTCGACAGATTCGAGCTGACGGTGACACCAAGTTACTTGAGCTGACGCACAAGTTTGATGGTATCGACGCGGACTCAATGGAGGGCCTGGAAATCCACAAAACTGAGCTGGCGGACGCGTGGGCACGCATAGACTCTACTTCGCAGCAGGCACTGACGACAGCGGCTGAACGCATTCGAAGATTTCACGAACGTCAGCGAGAAGAGTCGTGGTCGTTCACTGACGAGTTAGGCTGTGAGCTTGGCCAGAAAATCCATCCGTTAGAGCGAGTTGGCGTGTATGTGCCAGGAGGCCGTGCCGCTTATCCATCAAGTGTGCTGATGACCTTGATACCAGCAAGGGTTGCCGGCGTTGGCGAAATTGTCGTCGCGTCACCGACCCCCGGCGGTGAGCGTAGCGATATGGTTTTAGCGGCCCTGCATTTGGCGGGTGCCGACCGGGTTTTTACTCTGGGCGGCGCGCAAGCGGTGGCCGCGCTTGCCTATGGAACCGAAACAGTACCGAGGGTAGATAAAATCGTTGGTCCTGGTAATGCCTACGTTGCCGCGGCGAAAAAACAGGTTTTTGGGCAAGTGGGTATCGACATGATTGCGGGCCCTAGCGAAGTTCTCGTTATCGCCGATGGAACCACTGATGTTGAGTGGGCGGTGTTGGACTTGTTTTCCCAAGCGGAGCACGACGCTTCGGCGCAGGCGATACTAATCAGCACTGATCAGGGTTTTCTGAGTGACGCCGCGCGCCTGATCGAATCCAAGCTGCCAACGATGCAGCGGGCGGAGATCATTCAAGCATCGTTGGACCAACGCGGTGCACTTATTTATTGCCGAGATCAGGTGCAGGCACTGGAGGTGGCTAATGCCATCGCCGCAGAACACCTAGAGCTTGCAGTGGCTGATCCTAGCTTATGGATCGAAGGGCTCAGGCACGCTGGGGCGATTTTTGTTGGAGCACACACAGGCGAAACCTTTGGTGACTACATAGCAGGGCCCTCTCATGTACTTCCAACATTCGGGACTGCGCGGTTCGCATCGCCCTTGGGTGTTTACGACTTTCAAAAGCGCAGCTCGCTAATTCAGATATCCGCTACAGCTGCGCAAGAGCTGTCTGCCGCGACAGATCTACTGGCGTCCTCCGAGGGTTTGGAGGCTCATGCGCTGGCTGCGCGCATTCGAGGTTTGAGCACTGGTGGTAATAACGAGGTATGAGCGTTTCGGGTGATGTCGGATTGCGGGAAGTCCAAGGGCGAGCACTT
>CAJWZG010000056.1 GCA_913049565.1 uncultured Gammaproteobacteria bacterium | reverse complement strand
GGCTTTGAAGGCCGCGCACCCCACCGGGAGCGATGCTCTTCCGCTCGCAATACTATGTGGGTTATTGTCTGCACACCAGCTCTGAACCTAGGTCACCCCACCGTTTTTTTGTCCTAAGTAGCAAGGCATACTTGGCCTGAAACAAAAACAAAAGGGGCTGAACGTTGTCGATTAATCTGCAAACTCTGAGAACCCAATCCGTCCATCCAGATCTTAGTGCGCTTGCAGAGCAGGTGCCAAAGGCCGCCCAAGGCGATGCAGCTGCTCAAGCTGCGGTTTGTGGAGCAATGATTTGGGCCTCTTTTGCAGCGCCCGGTGCCATTCCAACAGTCTTTGATGTAATTTCCCGCGCCCAACTTGGTCATTCTGTAGAGCTCGCCGACCTGTCTGTGCAAAGCGTAGAGTTGCCGGAAACGTTTTGGAAACAGTTCGAGCAGACGCTGACTGGCCCCGAAGAGGGCTACGATGCAACGTCGATTACCGTTGCGGTAGCTTCGCTCGGCCCATCGCTAGAGAAGACTTATGGGAAACTCAGCGAACTCGCCGCACGGAATCACGCTGGTGCCGATAATGCGGAACACAAAACTGTGCCGCCAATGATTTCTCTAGCCGGACTCGCTGAACACCCCGAGGGAAGTTTGGCTCGAGAGCTGCTGAGCATGTGGGTGGACAACGGTTTTGATCCCGAGGTATTGGATCGCGACGCGATCGGACTAGCAAATCTTAGCCCCGCACTGCGCTACCTAAACACCCGCATTTTGCAAATGCATGACACTTGGCATCTTGTGGCGGGTTATCGCACGACGAGCCTACACGAGATGGCGATCTCATCGTTTCAACTGGCGCAGTTTGGGCATAACTACTCTGCGATGTTTCTCACCACGGTGTGTGCGATGAGTCATCTCAAGCAGCCTCTGGGTTTCCCGCTGTTGCTCCAAAATTTGGCCGAAGCCTGGGTGCATGGCTGCGAGTCGCCTGACTTCATGGCAATCGAGTGGGAGCAGGACTGGCATTTGAAAGTGGAGGATGTGCGCGAAAAGCATGGCATAAAGCCATTTAGCAGCGCGCTCCCTGCGGATCTGTTGGAGCAACTGAGCCAGGTATCGTGATTATCCGCCTGATTCAGACGCGTTTTTTACGTTGACGAATCTCAGTTTGAAGGGTTTCTAACTCATTGCGGCCTAGCCGATATCTGCTCAGCAGAATAATCGGAATAATGCTGAATGCAGGCACTAGAATACCGTCAACTAGGCCTAACCTCACGAGCACGTCGGGGTCTACGCTGTCTGGTTGAATCTGTACCGGCAGTCGCACGACCCACTCCAAAAGGAGGCCGCCTAGGAATAAGCCCAACCCCGTCGTGCTTTTTGTGGCAAGAGTCGAGCCAGCTAAGAAAGCACCTTCCTGACGCATGCCGGTTTTGTGTTCATTCTCGTCAACGATATCGGGGATCATGGAGGCCAGCATGATGATTGCGATTGCGCCTGCGTAAGATAAAACAGTCGAATGCAACACCAACAGCTGAAGCAGCAAAGGATCACCATTTTCAGGCCATATGTCTGCGAAGCGAAAGCCCACCTTCAGCATGCCCATAGCCATGCCGAAAACTGCTGCGGCAACTACGATCTGCTGTTTTTCGAAGCGTTTTTGCAGTGCACCAACCGTTGCAAACGCCGCCGTAGCACCAACTGTAGAAAAAACGAGAAACCACTTCATGTCCTGGGTACTGAATTCCCAGAAATAGAGGTTCATGTAGACATCAAAAACCTGCCCGGTTCCGCCGATTGCCGAGGTTAGGACAAAGGCGAAAAATATCAGTCTGAAATTGCGGTTTTTTAAGGCTGTGACCAATTGGGCAACAATCCTACCGAGTTTGACTTTCGGCAGACTCTTTGAGGGCTGTGAGAGGAAAGGTATCTGGCTCAGAGTGCCGAGCGTGGTCATTAGCATCCATGAGCCAATTAATAGGCTAGCGATAAGCGCAAACGGTGCGTATCGGGTTGCGTCCAGCAGTCCAGTTGGGTCGATTTCGGAGGGCGGGAATAAGACCGCGTAGGCCGTGAACGAAAAAGCTGCTCCGATATACCAACCCACAGCTACTCGGTAAGTTTGAACGCTTGTTCGCTCTTCGTATTGATGTGCCAATTCAGCAGACATCGCCGCCCAAGGCACGTCGAAGAACGTGAAACTCAGCCGAGTTAGTACTGTGAAGGTAATCATCCACAAAGCAAGTTGAGAGCTGTCGAGGCCTGCAGGTGGTGCAAAAAGGGCATAAAAAGACAGCGAGGTGGGCAGTATTGCGACGAGCATAAAAATATGGCGTCTGCCAAATCGAGAACGCACGTTGTCTGATATTGCCCCAAGCAAGGGGTCAGAAATTGCGTCGACGATCAGTGAAACCGCCAGAGCCATGGACGCTAGTGAAGGTGACAACCCCAAAATTTGCGAGTAATAGAGAAGGAGAAGGGTGTTGAACGCAAAATTCTTGTGTTGTCCAGGGAGCGCGCCAAGGCCGTTCACGAACTTTATTCGCCCTGGTACTCGGCCTACTCGTTGTTGCTCGCTCACGAATAAGATTTCGGAGCCAGCGCTGCCGTTATTATAGTTATTCTCAGAAATAGTCATGTTTTATACAACGCTGCATGTCAGAGAAGTTCTGCTAAAGCCCGCCAGCTTTACCTACTGTCAAAGGTATTTGTCGGTTCGTTGATTCGGTGTAACCTTAACCCATCGATAATCAAAGGAGGACGTATGACAGACAACGTCACCGTAGGGCCCCTGAACACAGCCAATATACAACGTTTGACGAGCGACAAGTCGGTAGCAATCAAGCAGGTTGAACAGGCGCTAGAGAAAGCAACAAAACAGGCAATAGATACATCCATTGATCGAGGCGTCGAAGTGCTCATCAGTAAGCGCCCCGCAGCTTCCGTGGATCCTACCTACGAGAATTTGGGGTCTGGACCCCGTCGGGGAATGTAATCGCTGTCTCAAGCCCTTGATTGAGCAACTCCGCCTCAAAGATCGTTAAAAACTCGTAACACGACCCGCTCGTTGCCTTGGCGCCGGGTAAAACCCTTGCTGTCAAAGTACTCAAGCACATCTATCGCAACATTGCGCCCTATGCCCGTCTTGTCACGAAAGGATTTAACGGTCATCTGCCCCGTAGGGTCTTGCTGCGTCATCTCCTCTACGACGCTGGCAATCTCTCCTAAACGTCGTGGCAGGTAAAATCGATGGTTGCCCAAAAACGTCAACTTGCCTGCTTTGGACAACGCCATCAGCTGTTTTTCTAAATGCTGCAAATTAAGGTTGAGCATTTTGGCTAAATCGCCACAGCTTGGTGCTTGCATATGATCGAGTAGCGGTTCGACCTGCTCCCAGAGCGATAGCAGCTCTGCGGGTAACGTAGGCTCGAGCTCAGGCAATCGGTACAGCGCACCTTGCTGAACGATCGCACCTGACTTTAGCAAGGCGTCTAATGCACTTTGGCGTAGTGCTTGGGGTACTGATTTGATGTCCTGTGCCTTTATTCCTGCGCCAAGATTGTTGGCTTTGGGATCATCATGGATAAATTGCTCAAGGCACTCTTGCTGGATCTGCGCCCACTGTTTCTCGCTTAAGGCTATGTCGTTTACGGAAGTGACATCGTTTTCGGCACTCAAAGCTTGGATTGCATGGTCTGGCAAATTCCAAATCTGCTGGAACGCTTCAAGATTGAGTTGGAGCTGATACATCGCGCGTTTAAAGCACTCTTGAGCATTGACGGCAGCATAAGCTGAGACCATACGGCGGTGCTCGGGAGCATTGCGTCGACGCACTTGAGAAGGATTGAGGTAAAGCACTTCTCCTCCGCCGAGGGTGGTGTCCAGCGCTTGATCACGCAGCACGACGCGATCGCCTCGGCAGCAGGCCATGGGTGTGTCGCAGACAATCTCAGCCCATGTCTCGTGGTTTGGCGCATCGGTGAATAGCGCTAGCCGGCCAGTACTGTGACTGGTGGCGTGGTAGACATGTACTGGCATCCAATGTTTTACGTCCCGGGCAAAGCTGGAGGCTTGATCTAGGCGTATGGTGATCGAACGATGTCCGCTAACGGCATGGTCGGTTATCCAGTCACCGCGTTTGACCTCATCCAAGGAAGCGCCGACTAGGTTGAGCGCGCAGCGATCACCAGTCTTCGTCTCTTCTGCCAACTGATCCTCAACGCGCATTGAGCGCACGCGTAGCGATTTTCCTGACGGAAAATGCTCTACCAGCTGTTCAGACTTCAGGCTGCCGCTGTGCACGGTGCCCGTTACAACCACGCCAGCACCCTTGACGGTAAAGGCGCGATCGACGGCCAAGCGAAATCTTGCTTCGTCGCTTTTGGGCTGATGTTCCTCAGCTAGATCTTGCAAATGCTGACTGAGCGCGAGGTAACTGGAGCTGTCCTGTACGCTTGTTTGGAAAACATCAGCAGTCTCGAGCATCGTGTTTTGAACGAGTGCTGTAATTTCATCACGGCACTTGGCAAGCCGCTCGTTGCTCACAAGGTCGCATTTGGTCAAGGCGATGGTGCCGCTTTTCACACCGATCAAAGACAATATTTCGAGATGCTCTCGGCTCTGCGGCATCGGTCCGTCGTCAGCGGCGATAACAAGCAGCGCATGCTGATCAGCAGCAACCCCTGCAACCATGTTGTGGATGAACTTTTGGTGTCCGGGTACATCGACAAATCCAAGTTGCTCTGTGTAGGCGAAGCCCAGGTCGATGGTAAGGCCGCGGGCTTTTTCTTCGGCTAAGCGATCTGTATCGACGCCGGTGAGCGCACGCACCAAGGTGGTTTTACCATGGTCTACATGTCCAGCGAGCGTGATGATCATAGGATCAAGCGCTGCCCAGATCGACGCTGCACAGTACGTCTACCAATTCATCCAAGGGATCTGCGCCGTGCATATCCAAAAGCAATCTTTCGTCTTTCAGCCGACCAATGATAGGCGTTTGCGCTGCGCGTAATCGTTCTGCAAGCTTTTGGGCGCTTAAAGACGCGTGGGTTAGGCTGACGGCGACGCTATCAATAGTCTGGTCGGGAAGGGCACCGCTGCCTATCTGCGCCGCGCTCCGAACAATAGTGCCGCTCACCGCTGGGGGCAGGTTTGCAAGAATGGTTTGGGCTCGCTCATTAAGTGCATCGGGCGTTAGCGTCAACGTTCGCAGCAGCGGTAGATGTTTCGCTAGCTGCTCGGGATTGTCATACAGCTTCAACGTCGCGTTGAGAACTGCCAATGTAACTTTGTCGACGCGTAATGCGCGTTTCATTGGGTTTTTATGAATGGCTTCTATCAAATTTTTGCGGCCTGCAATAATACCGCACTGCACAGCGCCCAATAACTTGTCACCACTAAATGTCACCAGATCAATACCCTGCGCTAGCACACTTTGCGGGGTAGGCTCTTTGGGTAAGCCCCATGTGCTGAGGTCGACAAGGCTGCCGCTGCCAAGGTCTACGCAGCTAGGGATGTCATGGGCCTTGCCTAGTTCGGCGAGCTCTGAGCCTTCAACTGCCTCGGTAAACCCCTCGATGTGATAGTTACTTGGATGGATTTTCAGCAGCATCGAGGATCGGTCGACGACATTGGCGAAGTCGTCAATTCTCGTTCTATTGGTGGTGCCAATTTCTAACAATTTACTTCCAGCGCGGCTCATTAGCTCTGGAAGCCTAAAGCTACCTCCGATTTCGACCAACTCGCCCCGGGACACAGGTACCTCGGCATTCAGCCCGAAGGTGTTGAGTACTAGCATGAGCGCAGCAGCACCGTTGTTCACGATGGTTACGGCCTCACAGCTCATCAACTCGCACAACCGCTCTTCAACCACAGTGTCCCGCTGGCCGCGGGTACCTTTTTCAAGGTCGTACTCTAAGTTCATCGGTCGAGTCACTAGTGGCTCAATACTCTCCCAGAGCATTTTACTGAGTAATGCGCGTCCGAGATTGGTGTGCACTATCGTACCTGTCAGGTTAAACACTGGTATGTAGTCGCGTCTGGGTTCAGCACTGCCTAAAGCAACGGCATAACCCTCAGGGGCTGTTGCCCATTGCGGTACGTTTCGGGATGCTCGCATTTCCGCTTGCATTTCTCGCAACTGCGTTTTTACAGACGTCGCACCCTTTTGTTGGATCAACTCAGCGATAGCTTTGCTTTGCATCAACGTTTCAATGGCGGGTAAGTCGCGTAGTTCTGGCATAAGCTCTAGCAATTAAGATGTATGAGGTATTGAGAGAAACAGTTTATAGCCAACGGCCGTCCCTGTTGCGAGAGAAACTTTGGCTGTCTAAGTCAGCAATAGCCTCTCCATTTTGCCTAAGCAGTCCGTCTTGGCATCATAGGGGGTGAGAAACAGTTGTTCTTGCCTTATTCACACAGAGAGTAAAAACATGTCGGAACCAACTGGCCGAGTGGCCTTTATCGGACTAGGTGTTATGGGGTATCCCATGGCGGGTCATTTGGCAAAGCGCGCTAGCGCAGTTACGGTTTTCAACCGCAGCACCGCTAAGGCGGCCCAATGGAAAGAAGATTACGGCGCGAGCGCAGCCGATTGCGCTGTGGTTATGACGCCCCGACAAGCAGCTGAGGCGGCAGACGTTGTGTTTATCTGCGTGGGTAATGACGACGACGTCAGAGAAGTAGTGTTAGGTGACGACGGCGCGCTGGCAGGCTTATCTGCGGGCAAACTGCTAATCGATCACACGACAGCTTCTCAAACCCTGGCTCAAGCTTTGGGAGACAGCTGCGCTGAAAAGTCGGTGGGTTTTTTGGATGCCCCCGTTTCTGGCGGTCAAGCTGGTGCCGAGAACGGTGCATTGACCGTCATGGTTGGCGGTTCAAAGGAGCATTACGTCGTCGCCGCACCTCTCTTTGAGTGTTATGCAAAGAAACATGCGCTGATGGGGGCTGTGGGTTCAGGCCAGCTGACGAAAATGGTGAACCAAATTTGTATTGCCGGGGTGTTGCAGGGATTGAGCGAGGGTATCCACTTTGCGCAGCGTGCAGGGCTTGATATCGACGCAGTCGTCGACGTTATCTCTCAAGGGGCCGCGCAGAGTTGGCAGATGAATAATCGAGCCAGCACCATGGCGCAGGACGAATACGACTTTGGCTTTGCGGTTGACTGGATGCGCAAGGATTTGGGTATTGCGTTGAACACCGCAAACCAAATTGCGGCTCGGCTGCCATTGACCGCTTTGGTGGATCAATTTTACGCGGATGTGCAAAGCGAAGGAGGAGGCCGCTGGGATACATCGAGCCTGCTCCGACGCCTGAAATGAATGCGGCCTGCAAGGCCGCTCTAGGCCCTGATGGTGGGGTCGTCCGTCAGGGCATGAAGCCTAGATGTTGATCCGCGACTTATCGGTCGGCTACGCCAACAAAATCTCGTTTGGGACTTCCGGTGTAAAGCTGTCGGGGGCGACCAATTTTATAGTTTCCGCCGATCATTTCGCACCAGTGCGCTATCCAACCCGGAGTTCGCCCGGTGGCGAAAATCACAGTGAACATCTCTACGGGAATACCTATGGCTTTCAAGATGATGCCAGAGTAGAAATCCACATTGGGATACAGTCGTTTTTCAACAAAGTAATCATCTTCTAACGCGATTCGCTCTAATTCTTTTGCCATCGCGAGAACGGGGTTGTCTTGTACGCCCAGTTCTTCGAGTACCTCATGACATGTTTGCTGCATCACTTTGGCGCGAGGATCGTAGTTTTTATAGACGCGATGACCGAAGCCCATGATGCGGAATGGATCATCTTTGTCTTTTGCGCGCCTGACGTATTCGGGAATGTTCTCAACACTACCAATCTCGTCGAGCATATTGAGAACGGCTTCGTTGGCGCCGCCATGCGATGGGCCCCATAGGGCCGCGATGCCTGCGGCAACGCTTGCAAAAGGGTTGGCTCCTGTTGATCCGGCCAAACGAACTGTCGAGGTTGACGCATTCTGTTCGTGATCAGCATGGAGTAAGAAAATGCGATCCATGGCCTTTGCCAGCGTCGGACTAACCTCGTAGTCCTCGCAGGGGGTTGCAAACATCATATGCAGAAAATTCTCGGCATAACCCAGATCATTCCGTGGGTACATGAATGGCTGGCCCTGGGCGTGTTTGTAACTCATCGCAGCGAGGGTTGGCATTTTGGCAATGAGCCTGTGTGCTGTGATCATTCGGTGCTGTGGATTATCGATATCCAGCGAGTCGTGATAAAACGAGGACAAAGCGCCTACCACTCCGCACATGATCGCCATAGGGTGGGCTTCGGGCCTAAAGCCGGTGAAAAAGCTGCGAAGCTGCTCATTGACCATCGTGTGATGTTTAATAGTGTCGACGAACTCGGTTTTCTCGGCCGAGTTAGGCAGTTCGCCGTTAAGCAGCAAGAAGCAAAGCTCGAGGTAGTCTGAATGTTCGGCGAGTTGCTCAATGGGATACCCTCGATGCAGCAATGTACCTTCGTCGCCGTCGATATAGGTGATCCCTGACTCGCAGGACGCGGTAGAAACAAAGCCTGGATCGTAGGTAAAGTGGCCTTGGCTCGTTAACTTGCCGACGTCGATAACATCTGGCCCCAAGTTGCCCGAATAGATGGGCAGTTCGATAGGGTCAGCGACCCCAGGTATTTTAAGCTCAGCAGGCTGTGCTTTTTGCTCGGACATGTTCTTCCCCCATTTCTTCCGCTGTATTTAGGCAAACGGTTTATTGTTGTGTAGTGTTGTAATATGCGCTCTCCTCCTGAGGCGCGGCCGCGTATCAAAGCCTAAGGTCGCGCAAAATCATAAATCCCATAGCGTATGCGCAACATTTTCGGTTCTTGAAAGTTTCCCTATCTGATCCATGATTATCGAAAGTGTTCTAACAGCCTCAATATAGGTTTTCCAAAAGGATCAGTCCGAAGGGTCTTCAAAAAATCTGACTCTCGTCGCAACAAAAAGATGTGATAGCAATTAAGGTGGAAACATCATCGGCCAAAGTGATTAGTTTTTCCAGCTTCCTGTTGCGGCAGCGCTGTATATGAGTCCGGCCAAGGGTTTCGCTCCTAAAAATAAAGTTGGGAGACGCAGATCAGTTAACCGGTGAAAAATGAAGCTAGATTTCGCATAAGTTGTACTTGCCTGGGAAATAGCGTGGTTTTTTCGGTCGAATCGGTGCAGAGCCTTGGCAGAGGGACATTGGATGCTTAACATGGGGATGGTAAAGCGGTGCGTGGGTGCGGAAGGCATCGAGGTCAGAAAAAGCAGATAAGAATTTTGGGCAGAGGAGATCGCTCAGAATTGCAGAGCGAGCGGGTCCTGTCTTGAATATGCACGGGGGAACCCTCCCCAGAGACCCGCGTTAACAGACGAGATGAGCAACTTACTGAGTAAAAAAAGGGTCAGGCGGTAGAACTGCTCGAACATGAAATGATAATGATTAGGTTGGAATCAGTATGAAACTAGATAGGCCAGGCAGTGTGGGCTTGTGGGATACCATAAAGTTTAATCTATCGCTTGTACCAATGGTCTCGATTACGCATCGCGTATCGGGCATGATCTTGTTTGCTGGTGTTGCCTTCGCTCTTTTTTTACTCGAAATGGCGATGTCTTCGAGCCAAGGGTTTGCTAACGCAAAAAATATTTTGGGACAAGGCTTTCCCAAATTGGTGATGTTAGCGCTGCTAGCCACTTTGATGTTCCATATTTTCGTCGGTGTGAAACACCTCTTGCTCGATTTACATATCGGCGATACCGCAACGGCCTCTCGAATAGGGTCGGGCCTTGTTTTAGTACTCACGTCGGCTAGCGTTGTTGGCCTATCTATAGCACTTTGGTAATTCAATAAATTATGTTTTGGTCTAAAAGAAGAGGCGTCAGAGATTTCATGCTGCAGCGCCTCACCGCGGTGATCCTTACGGTTTACACGTTGTTGGTTCTTAGCTTTTTCCTCTTTGGCGGTGCAACCGACTATGAGAGTTTTATTGCTTTCTTTAGTCACCCGGCTATGAAAGCAGGAAGTTCGATTGCTGTTTTGGCGACCATTGGACACTCCTGGGTGGGCCTTTGGACCATCGGAACCGACTATATTCAACCAGGACATTGGGGTCTCCCAAGCTATGCGGACAAAATTCGTCTAGGATATCAGTTTGGATGTTTAACCATAATGGGGGTTTACTTCGCAGCAGCAATGATTGCCATCTGGTGATCAAAATTTAAGGAGCGCTGATAGCGTGAGTATTAGAAAGTTGGAATTCGACGGCATCATTGTAGGCGGCGGTGGCTCGGGCTTAAGGGCCTCCTTGCAATTGGCTCAGTCCGGGTTGAAAACAGCTGTAATAAGCAAGGTGTTCCCGACGCGCTCGCACACCGTGTCTGCTCAAGGCGGCATCACCTGCGCTATTGCCAGTGACGATCCAAACGATGACTGGCGATGGCATATGTACGACACGGTGAAAGGGTCGGACTACATAGGCGATCAAGACGCGATTGAGTACATGTGCTCAGAAGGGCCACAAGCCGTTTTTGAGCTTGAGCATATGGGGCTACCTTTTTCTCGTACAGATGCCGGCCGCATATATCAGCGCCCGTTTGGTGGGCAATCAAAAGATTTTGGTAACGGGGGACAAGCTGCGAGAACCTGCGCAGCTGCAGATCGCACGGGCCATGCTTTGTTGCATACGCTTTACCAAGCCAACGTAAAGGCAGAGACAACTTTTTTGAATGAGTGGTTTGCCATCGACATGGTCAAAAACCAAGACGGCGTGGTTGTGGGCGTTATTGCACTTTGCATGGAGACTGGGGAGGTCGTGCACATAAGTTCCAAAGCCACAGTTATCGCAACTGGTGGTGCTGGTCGGATCTATGCGTCAACGACGAATGCACTGATGTGCACAGGTGATGGCATTGGTATGGCGCTGCGAGCCGGTGTACCAGTGCAAGACATAGAAATGTGGCAGTTCCACCCGACGGGTATTGCGGGTGCGGGTACCCTCGTCACAGAAGGCTGTCGAGGAGAGGGTGGTTACCTGATCAATAAAGATGGTGAACGGTTTATGGAGCGCTATGCTCCTAGTGCTAAAGACCTCGCGGGACGAGATGTTGTGGCTCGATCCATGGTGATAGAAATTATCGAAGGCCGCGGATGTGGGCCGGACGGTGATCACGTTAAACTCAAGCTCGATCACTTGGGTGAAGAGGTACTCAACAGCCGTTTGCCAGGCATTTTGGAGCTCTCGCGTACCTTCGCGCACGTCGATCCGGTTAAGGAACCGATTCCTGTTGTACCAACTTGTCACTATATGATGGGCGGTATTCCCACCCAGGTGAGCGGACAAGCGCTGACGCAAAATGCGTCTGGAGAAGACGTCGCTGTGGAAGGTTTATACGCCGCCGGTGAAGCCGCTTGCGTATCCGTGCACGGTGCTAACCGCTTGGGCGGCAACTCGTTGCTTGATCTGGTGGTGTTTGGACGAGCCGCGGGCCTCCATATCGAGCAGGTCATGCGCCAAGGCGTCTCTTACCGGGAAGCTAGCGAATCGGATATCGAAGCGTCTATGGCGCGTTTGAATCGATGGAACGAGGCGAGCGGTGGCGAGTCAATCTATGACCTCAAAAAAGAACTGCAAACCACGATGCAAAACAGCTTCGGTGTGTTCCGAACAGAAAAGAATATGCAAGAAGGCATCGGTCAGCTAGCCGATCTACGTGATCGTATCAATAATGCCGATATGCCCGATAAGTCAGCTGCTTTTAACACCGCTCGATTGGAAGCATTGGAGTTGGATAATCTGCTCGAAGTTGCCGAAGCAACAGCCGTTACGGCAGAAGGCAGAAAAGAGAGCCGCGGTGCTCATGCTCGCGACGATTACCAAACTCGGGACGACGAGAATTGGCTTTGCCACTCTATGTACTTCCCCGATGACAAACGGGTGGGCAAGCGCGATGTGAACTTCGCACCTCGTACCATGGAAGCCTTCGAGCCGAAAGAGCGAGTGTACTAACTCGTACTTTCAAATAACGAACAAACCCTCTTTTTAGGTTCATTGCTATGCAAGTAAGTGTTTATCGGTACAACCCAGACCTGGACGAAGTGCCCGTGATGCGAGATGTGCAAGTTGCGTTGCCCGAAGGCAAAGACTTGATGGTTCTCGACGTGCTGCACATGATGAAAGATGTTGATCCAACCTTAAGCTTTCGGCGCAGTTGTCGAGAAGGCGTGTGCGGTTCAGACGGGATCAATATGAATGGTAAAAATGGTCTTGCCTGCATAACGCCCGTGTCGGCGGTGATTAAGCGCAACAAACTCGTCTTGCGTCCGTTGCCGGGCTTGCCGGTTGTGCGCGATTTGGTCGTAGACATGAGTCAGTTCTATAACCAGTACGCAAAGGTACAGCCTTATCTAGTGAACAAGGAAGCACCACCTGCTCAGGAACGCCTGCAAAGCCCTGAGGAGCGCGAAAAGCTCGACGGTTTGTATGAATGCATCTTGTGTGCTTGTTGTTCGACATCATGCCCTTCGTTTTGGTGGAACCCAGATAAATTTATTGGTCCTG